>JANYFI010000284.1 GCA_025362765.1 Ferruginibacter sp.
ACCACCACGCAGCTGGCGCAAACAAACTATATTGCTTACGCCTTTGCTGTTTTTAGAATAACATTTTACAGCAGGCTTATGAAAACGATAAATTTCTTTCACTGCCCTGTCAATTTTATTTTCTGAACGTACAACCAAAATGGTATCAAATGAGTCTATGGACACAGGCATGGCTAAATAAATAGTATGATAAGAATTATCCTTATTGATGACAGCACTGTGTACACAGCGGCTTTCCGTCATTTTCTTGCAAATAAAAAAGACCTGAGTTTGATTGGTAACGCAGGATTCGATGAAGATATTAATGAATTAGTTTCCCGTTTGCGGCCGGATATCATTTTTTTGGCAATACCTTATCATCAAAAAAAGGCTTTATTAATTGCAGAACAACTACTCAATTGCTTTCCCGGGATAAAAATTATTTGTAGTGGAATCAATCTGGTTAACGCTGCTATTACCCGCTTACTGAACGCCGGATGCAGTAGTTATATAAACAAGATTACAGAACCGGTACAAATGGAAGAGATAATCCATACCGTATTTAATGATCCTATTTCTGTTGAATACCAAATGACAATTAATAAGGCGATTTATTTAAAAGGGACGAGGATTCATCCAGACCCGCTTTAATTAATTGGAATGAATAAACTTTTATATTACGCATGGCCTTACCGGCTTTTATATTTGAACAATACATTTTCTGTTTATTTTGATGGAAGGATTGTGGCTGCAATTATTTCACCCAGCAAAGGCCGCTGGCCAGTTAACGTGACCATCAATAAAAAAATGTACTCATTTTCTAAAAATGGTTTATGGAATAAATTGATAGAAATCAATGACACCAATACCAAAGAATTAATTGGGAAAATAAAGATGCCTTTTTTTTCCACGGTGATACCCTCAATTAAACTTTCAATGAACAACGGAGATAATTTTACCTGGGTTGCAGAGAATTTTTTTTCCTTGCGTTGGAAATGGAAAAAGGATGGTAAAGACGAAATAGAAGCGATTGATAGTCTTATTGAACGCCCTAATTGCGGAATCATCAGAATCATCACAATTAACGGGTATAAAGAAACAACAGATTTACTGATTGCAACCGGCTTCTTTCTTTCGTTGTTAAGACGCAGCAAACTATCGATTGGCACGCTGGGGTTAAAAAGAAACATGTTGCCGGCATCTTTCTGGCACATATAACCTTTACAAATCAGCGGCAGCCTCTTTAGTTGTAAATTTTCTGATTTCTATATTTTTTTGTGGTAACACAAAAACGTCTGGCGCTATATGTTGCAAGTTCACTTCTGAAATCTTAAAAATTACGCTGCCAGTACCCGATGCAACTTCATATTGCAACACCGTACCAGGTATGCAGTTGAATAATGGCTCAATTAAAGTAGCCTGCTGGCCTGCAGTAAAACTACTGGTATAATACGCAGTGATCTTGCGGCCTGATGCCAGGCTGATAATTGCTTTTCGGCACTTATAACCGCCCAAATTTAATGAGTCATTCAACAGCTTGCTACTGGAGCCCACATACTTACTATTTATTTCCTTCCATTGTTTTGTTGAAATCTGATAAAGATATTTTTTAGTACCTGATTCTTTTACCAGCACGATTTGCCGTTCCTGAATTTCATTAAAATCAAAAAAAACACTTTGTATCCTCATTAGAGATACCAGCCTGATTCGTGCCCTTTTATTACTTATAAAAACAGTTCTTGTACCCCCGTTGTACGTTTCTTCGATGCCACCTCCACTTTTATTTTTTTTTATAGTAATATCGTACACAAGCGTTAGCTGCCCCGGTGCCTGCGCAAAGGTTTTACCCAACAGTGGCGGTACAGCAAATAATGTAGTAATCAGGAAAAATTTCAGACTCATAACAGTGTCATTTTTTCATTATAAAATCTGAAAGATCAATTATATCCGCCGGATTTTTTTGAGGTCCCCTATCAAAATATTTTTCATCCATTTTCTTCCATCGCTCAAATTTGCGCTTTGTTTTTTTTGCTTTTTTGGTCGGCTTGCCATTTGGTTTGACACTGCAGAGATCCTGAACCATCTGAGCCATTTTATCGGACAGGTTGATATAGGAATACTGACTAATCATTATCTTTTTTTTATTAATAATTTTTGTAGAAAATTGTTGCAATTCTTCATCCTCATAATTGATTAATGTCAACAAGAAGTCGTTCTCATAAGCCGCCACGCTATTATTTATCATTGGCAAAACCGCTTTTTTTTTTTCCTGATCCTGCTGTTTTGCTATATTCTTTTGATCAATCTTAAGTTGAATTTGATTGTTTGCCAGCGGAGTATCATTGGCACCAATGACAATGGGAGAGCTGGGAACAATAGTTGGGGAAACTTTTGTGGTTGTAGTGATTTGGCTGCCAGGGTTGTTTTTTTTCTTACGGGGAACAGTCATCCAAAAAAAAGCAATTCCCCCCGCCAATAGCAATACGGCAGCAGCCTTTCCAAACTGGTCAAGATAAAAGAATTTCCTTTTTTTGGGCGACTCTTTTTTTTCAGCCCCATTGCTGCTCCATTGAAGGCCAGGAGGAGCAATACTATACTGTTGCAGCTTTGAAAATATACTTCTTTCATTTATTTCAGACTCAGTTGGTATATCATTATTCCATTCAGCACTATTTTTCGGATGTAGCTGCTGTTGCAAAATATGTTGCCAGACTTTGTCAAAAATACCTTCGGGCGGTTGCATACTATGCTGCTGAAGTTGCTTCCATATCGCATTACAGTTATCATTCATTGATTCTAGAAATGTTATCTTGCAAAATCGATCTGGCTCTTGAGAGTTGCGATTTGCTGGTTCCTTCAGATATTCCAAGCATTTCGCTGATTTCCCTATGGCTAAACCCTTCTACCAGATATAAGTTTACTATCAATCGGTAACCAGTGGGTAACTGACTGATTATTTTCAATAAATCAGCCTGGTTCAATTTTTCCATTCCGCTTAATTCTGAGACTTCTATATTTTTATTTTCAAGCTGCTCCGTATATAAAAGCTTTTGTCTTTCTTTTAGATAGTCAAGACAGCTATTAATAAAAATACGCCTGGCCCAGCCCTCAAAAGAGCCAATACCTCTATATTTATTAAGATTACTATATAGTTTTATAAGCGCTTCCTGAAATACATCATTTGCATCGTGTGTATTTCCTGTATACCTAAGACACAAGCTGTACATTTTACCGGATAACAAATCGTATATTTTCCGAAAGGCCTTCTCCTCATCCTGTATGACCATCGGTCGCAAGACGCAGAAAAGAGATAAAAGGTTGCATTAACAATAAATAAAAACTCGCAATCGGTTATAGACTTGTACTAAAAGCGTCCGGAAGCTAATTTATCATGGGCCATGTTAAAATTGATAATGATAAATTCAGTTTTAAATTTTTCCTGTCTAGTAAGCAACGTCCATTTAAAACTGACTG
>JANYFI010000292.1 GCA_025362765.1 Ferruginibacter sp.
AATTGTGCAAAGCTGGGCGTAGAAGAAAGGGCTATTCCAAGCGAACTGCCAGAATTATCATTGCCAGACAATCCCCTGTCTGCAAAAGAATTGATATAATTGGTACTGATACCGATTTTGATATTATCTGTGATGCGGTGATCTACATTTAATCTTACACTGCTGTTACGGTAACCTGTATTTTTTACAATGCCGTCTTCTGCTTTTTGTGCGGCAGAAAAATAGAAGCTTGTTTTTTCGCTGCCACCACTCATGCTTAGTACGGTATTTCTTGCGAAGCCTTTGTTACCGTACACTTCCTTTTCATAATCATAAATCTGGCCTGCTGTTTTTGCTGCCGTAAACTGGGCTGCCAATGCGGCGCCAGCAGATGGATCACGGGAAAGACTTGCCGCTTTGTCGGCCGTAAACTCCCGTACGCCTAACAATTTTCTTGCAGAAATCTGGCCAAGATCCTGCGAAATATTGATGGTTGTTTTGCCTTGTTTACCTCTTTTTGTTGTAATTACAATAACACCTGCAGATGCTTTGGAACCATAGATGGCTGCGGCAGAGGCACCTTTCAGAATTTCAATGTTCTCAATATCTTCTGCCCGGATATCTGCAATACGGCTGGATGCATTGTCCTGGCTGGAAGTAGGACTACCACCGGAAACCGCATTTGTTATGGCATTTAAACCTCCGGATGTAGCGGTGTTGTCTATAAAAACCCCATCTACTACATACAACGGTTGGGTGTTGCCGTAAATAGAAGTAACACCTCTTAGCTTTACCGAGATACCACCACCCGGCGCACCGGTGTTTGAATTGATGTAGGCGCCGGATATTTTGCCGTTTAGTGCGGCATCAAAAGTTTGCGCCGGCGCAACGCCATTTAATTGTTTGGAAGAGATGGTCGCTATGGCATTGGCAAGGTTCTTTCTTTTTACACTGGTAGCTAGCCCGGTAACAACCACTTCATCCAGTTTGGCAAAATCTTCGTCGAGTTTTACCTGGATATCTGTTTGTGCAGATTCAGTAGTAATGGTTTTTACTTTGAACCCGGCAGCACTGATCAGCAGTTTTACATTGCCGGATATTGACAAGCTAAATTTTCCATCGGCGTCTGTAACCGTGCCTTTGTTGGTTTTATTAACCATAATATTAACGCCCTGCAATGGAGCAAGATTTGCATCGGTAATTTTACCAGTAATTGTTTTTTCCTGGGCAAGAAGCCAGCCGGGCAATAATAAAAAGCATAGCAGACCTGCCATAAAATAAATGAACTGTTTCATTTGACTGTAGTGTTGTTTTTTAATGATTAAAAATTGATTTGGGTTTTAAAAAGAGAATTTTTTAAGTAGGTTGCTTATTCGTAAAAACATGGTTTCCATAACCATTGTCAACTATTTGTTTTGCACGAAGCGGATAAGAATCCATCTCTGTCGGCGTAGTGGTAGCCAGGCCATCCACATACCGGTTGAACATGCAGAAAGCGGCGGCGATTAAAACGGTATCGTGTATGTCTTTGTCTGTAGCGCCTTTTTCTTTTGCCAATGTAATGTCAGCAGTGGTTACAAATTTTCCTCCCTGCTGCACTTTTGCCGCAATGGCAAGCAATGCTTTTAGTTTATCGGTAATAGGTGCTTTTGAATAATCTTTTCGTACCTGTTCCACCAATTCATTATCGCCATCCAGGTAAATACAGGCGATGGCTCCATGCGAATGGTTGCAGTAAAAGCAGTCATTCAAATACGAAACATAGGTGCCTATCAACTCCCGTTCAGCACAGGATAATCCATCATTACTTCTTAATAAAATTTCTGCTAAAACACCCATGGGTGCAGCCGTTTCAGGACTGTAGGCCATGGCGCTTCTCATACCGGGAAAGTCGTTTTTTAAATTAATGTGTGGCATTTTTTTAGTTGTGAATGATGAGTAATGAGTTATCAGTAAAATTTAGAGCGTTACTTCTCTTCCTGAGATGGCGGCACATATCCATTTGCCATTCGCTTCCACATTTTTTCATATGCGGCTGGTTCGGTTAGTGTTAAACAAGCCAGGCCATCTACATACCTGTAAGCAACCGCACCCCTAATGCCCGCCAGGTTATTCTTAAAATCAATATGTGGCATATGAATAAATTTACATTTTGGTATCCTTTTCTATTTACATTTTGTTGGTTATCATTTCATAGGGATGCACTCAACATAGTCCTTCAGGTTTTTGGTAAAATCAAGTTGGTTGAGTGATACATTTTCGATGTTATCATTGCCTTCCTTTAATTTAAAAAAATGACAACAGGACACATTTTTAAATTGCTGTTGTTTGCCGGAAGGCCATGTGATCTGAACCTCATCAATGATCTTCGCCTGCCCGATACCGATCTCTCTTCTTAATGGCGACGAGCCGAAACTGCCACCAGAGTTAACATCCCGGAACACGTATCTTTTAACCCCATTTTCTTTAAAGCTGAGTTTTATCCTTGCCCCGATGGCAGAACGGTTGCTGGTGGTTCCCTGCAGCAGCAATGAAATCCAGTTGTTTTTATTCTGGCCGGGATTGAGGTAAAATGAATTGTAAAAAGCGTCTCCTTCAAAGGCGCCTCCCATTTCTTCATGAATGTCCTGGTCGCCATCATTATCCATATCTGCAAATGATACACCGTGCCCCTTCTGCAGGTTACCAACCCTTGCAGCAGTAGTAATATCCACAAATTTTTTGCCGCCTATATTTTTAAAAAGTTTATTGGGAAAAAGGGACTTAAAATCCGGGTTGCCTGTTCCCAGGTACATATCGAGGTAGCCATCATTGTCAACGTCACCAAAGTTTGATCCCATTGCAAAAACAGGTTTATCCAGACCTGCGATTTTGCTTACATCAGTAAAAGTTCCATCCTGGTTATTATGATACAGGTACATTTTACTGGCATCTAAAGTAGGTTTCCCCAGTAAATCTGCAGCTATCGCATAGCTCATGGAATTGTTTGAACCCTGGTACCCACAAACAAAAATGTCGGGCCAGCCATCGTTATCATAATCCCAGAACCAAGTGGGAAAGGTAGGCACGGTGATATTGTTTAAACCTGCTATAGCTGTTACATCTTTAAAATGCAGTTTGCCGTTTTGCAAACCTTCGTTCTTAAGCAACATTCTTTTCCCGTCAACACAGGAAATATAAATATCCATCCAGCCATCGTTGTTATAATCTGCCGATGCCACCCCTTTAACAAAGGCCTGTATATCTGCCCCCGCCGTAACGGCGATATTGGTAAAAGTGCTATCCCTGTTACTGATAAATAATTCGCATGGCTGTGGGTCATTGGGATTAGCGCTTTCATTACCTATAAAAACATCCAGCCAGCCATCGTTGTTAAAATCTCTCCATACGGCCGTTTGTGTGGGATGAAAAGAAAGTAATCCACTTTTTATTGTAACATCTG
>JANYFI010000316.1 GCA_025362765.1 Ferruginibacter sp.
TATTAGATGCATACCTGAATGTAAATCAGCTAGATCTTATACCCGATACTTTTGATATTGAACACATATTTCCCAAAAAATGGCAGGATAATAATTATTTCGGCTGGGATAGAGAAAATGCAGATTTGTTTCTAGATAAATTTGGCAATAAGATAGTTTTCGAAAAGAAGTTAAACATATCTGCAGGCAATGGCTATTTTGGAGTAAAAAAGGGAAAGTATAGTCTTTCGAAAATAGCGGCCATATTAGACTTAAGCAATTATCCTAAAAATGATTGGGTAAAGTCTGATATTGAAGAACGTGAAGCAAAGTTTAAAGAGAACTTGATAACTTTTTTTCAAGAACAGTTGATTAACTAAAATGAAATTCACCGAAGCAAAACTGGAAAAGGCCTTTACCGAACTGTTGGGAAACGAAAACTTTCCTCACCAGTTAGGTATTACTATTTCCCATTCGGCGGATGAAGTATTGATTGAAGCAGATCTACAAAACTATTTACTGAACCAATACTATGCAGAAGGTATAACCATAACAGAAGTTAAATCTATTATACTGCAATTAAAATCTTTACCTGCCAGTGACCTGTACGAAACCAATAAAACCATTATGAAAATGCTGGCTGATGGTTTTATTTTAAAAAGAGAAGACAGGAGTAAAAAGGATATTTACATTGAGCTGATTGACTATAAAGGATTACAAAAGCAGCGAAGGCCTTCGGCAGATCAACTCATTAACCTGGCTGCCGAAGACCAGGCAGAAATTGATAACAACATCTACAAGTTTGTAACACAGCTTGAAATACTCGGCACCGAAAAACGTATACCGGATGGTATTGTTTATATCAATGGCCTGCCGCTGGTGGTTTTGGAGTTTAAATCAGCGATCAGGGAAGAATGCACTATACATGATGCGTTTAAACAGTTAACGGTACGCTATCAGCGGGATATACCGGAACTATTTAAATACAATGCTTTTTGTGTTATAAGCGATGGGGTAAATAACAAAGCAGGCTCCTTCTTTGCTTCTTACGAATTTTATTATTCCTGGCGTAGGGTAGCAGGTTTGGCAAAAGATGTGGATGGTATTGATAGTATGTACACCCTTGTAGAGGGTATGTTTGAGCATAACCGTCTGCGGGATATTATCCGCAACTTTATTTATATACCCGACAGCAGCAAGAAAAATGAAAAAGTAGTTTGTCGCTACCCGCAATACTATGCTGCCCGAGCCTTGTTCAATAATATTATAAAAGCTCAAAAGCCAGGTGGTGATGGTAAGGGCGGTACTTATTTTGGTGCTACAGGTTGCGGTAAAAGTTTTACCATGCTGTACCTTACCCGGTTGTTGATGAAGAGTGAGTATTTTGAAAGTCCTACCATTGTTTTAATTACTGATAGAACGGATCTGGATGACCAACTTAGCGGCCAGTTTACCAATGCAAAAAACTTTATTGGCGATAATACAGTAGTGAGTGTGGAAAGCCGGGCCAATTTAAGAGAGCTGATACAAGGCAGGCAAAGCGGTGGCGTATTTTTAACCACCATACATAAGTTTACTGAAGACACTGAATTACTTACCAACCGTAGCAATGTTATTTGTATTTCGGACGAGGCACATCGCAGCCAGGTAAATCTTGACCAGAAAATAAAAGTAACAGAGAAGGGCGTTAGCAAAACTTATGGCTTTGCACATTACCTCCATCAATCTTTACCCAATGCAACCTTTGTAGGCTTTACCGGCACACCCATTGATGCTACGTTGGATGTATTTGGAAAAGTAGTAGATGCCTACACCATGACGGAATCAGTTAAAGATGAAATTACGGTACGCATTGTGTATGAGGGCAGAGCAGCAAAAGTGGCTTTAAAAAGTGGTGAACTCAAAAAGATTGAGGAATATTACGAAGAGGCAGCAAAAGCCGGTGCAAACGAATACCAGGTAGATCAAAGTAAAAAGGAAGTAACCAGTATGTACGCCATATTGGGTGACCCTGAACGCCTGAAAGCTGTGGCAAAAGATTTTGTAAAGCATTATGAAAATCGTGTGCAAGAGGGGGCAACCGTAAAAGGCAAAGCTATGTTTGTATGTGCCAATCGTGAGATTGGTTATGAGCTGTATAAAAATATTGTTGCGCTTAAACCTGAGTGGAATGAAATAAGAGCCGCCGAAGAAGATGCCATGCTTACCGAGAAGGATAAGAGAGAACTGAAGCCAATTCAGCGTATTAAAATGATCATGACCCGTGGGCAGGACGATACAAAAGAATTGTATGATCTATTAGGCACAAAAGAAAACCGTAAGGAATGGGACAGGCAGTTTAAGAATGAAAAGTCAAACTTTAAAAT
>JANYFI010000328.1 GCA_025362765.1 Ferruginibacter sp.
ATTTTAAAGGCAATGCTTCCAGTTCAATGATCGAACTTTTTCATAAACAGGTAAATGGTTATAAAGGCTTTCTAAAATATAATGAGCAAAGCCTCAACCTGTTTAATGAAATGTATAGCCAACTGGAAAGAGGATACGGAATAGAAAACCTGATACATAGCAATATGTGTTTGGGATATTTTTTAACAACAATGATTTATAATGACAGGTATGATGTGAGAACCCATCTTAAACACAAAGATGTATTGGACAAGGCCGTGGATTTTTTAGGAAGTAATATCACTGAAATGCTAACATTGAACGAGATGGCTTCCGCAGTTAATTTATCACCTTCTCATTTTTCATTTTCGTTTAAGAAGAAAACCGGCTTTTCACCCATCGAGTATTTTAATCATCTTAAAGTACAGAAGGCTTGCCAGTACTTGTTATTTACCGATTTAAGGGTTCGTGAAATAGCGCTCGAACTCGGAATGACCGATCCTTATTATTTCACAAGGATGTTTACAAAAGTTATGGGGATGTCGCCAAACAATTACCGCGAAAAGAAAATACATTAATAAAAAAAATAAAAAGCAACTATGTCATCACGTAGAAAATTCTTAAAAACCGCTGCCTTAAGTTCAGCAGTATTTGGTTCCGGAAATATTTTTGCCGAAAAAAGTAACCCGTATAAAACTGTTAAAGGAAGCGCCGTGGTAGTATCTACGTGGGACTTTGGAAAAACAGCCAATCTGGGCGCATGGGAAGTATTGGGCAAAGGTGGCAGAGCGTTGGATGCTGTTGAGCAAGGCGTTAAAATACCCGAAGCCGACCCAACCAATCAAACGATTGGCTATGGCGGCCTGCCGGATCGGGATGGGTTTGTAACCCTTGATTCATGCATCATGGACGAAAAATATAATTGTGGTTCGGTGATGTGTCTGGAACACATTATGCATCCAATTTCTGTTGCAAGACTTGTGATGGAGAAAACGCCACACATTGTACTTGCAGGCGAAGGTGCTTTACAATTTGCACTTGCCAATGGTTTTGAAAAAGTAAACCTGCTTACAGCCCAAAGCGAAAAGGACTGGAAAGAATGGATGAAAACAGCCAACTACAAACCTGAAAGCAATATAGAAAACAAGCTGTACAATAAGGGCAATGACCCTATGCCTGGAGGTCCAAATAACCATGATACAATTGGTATGATGGCGATGGATGCCAACGGAGACATGAGTGGCGCATGCACTACCAGTGGCCTTGCGTATAAAATGCACGGCCGTGTAGGCGATTCGCCCATCATTGGCGCTGGATTATATGTTGACAATGAAGTAGGCGCAGCCACTGCATCTGGTGTGGGTGAAGAAGTGATTCGCATTGTTGGTTCGCACCTGGTAGTTGAATTAATGCGTGGCGGAATGAGCCCCGAAAAAGCCTGTACGGTAGCTGTGCAGCGAATTGTTAAAAGAAGCCCGGAAAGATCAAAAACAATACAGGTAGGATTTGTTGCGCTTAATAAAAAAGGCGAGTATGGCGGATACAGCTTACAACCAGGTTTTTCTTTTTCGGTAAAAAGCAATAAAGTAGAACAGGTATTTAAAGCAGCCAGTTATTATAAGTAATTTAAAAAATTAGAAGAGGTATAATGAAAAAGAAAGCAATATTAGAAGTTTGTGCATTTCATATTGAAAGCTGCATCATTGCAGAAAAGGCTGGTGCCGCAAGAGTAGAACTTTGCGATAATCCGATTGAAGGCGGTACAAGCCCATCTTATGGTGCCATTAAACAGGTAAGAGAAAAAATATCCATTTTACTCTATCCCATACTCAGGCCCAGATCCGGTAATTATTTTTATACAGATGAAGAATTTGAAATTTTGAAAGATGATATAGAGATGTGCAGGCAATTAAAATGCGATGGAATTTCTGTCGGTATCTCTGGCATTGATGCCAAAATAGACAAAGAAAGATTTAAAAGAATAGTGGAATGGGCTGGCCCCATGGGTGTAACCTGCAACCGTGTTTTTGATTGTGCGCCAGATGCATTTGAAGCACTGGAAGCTATCATTGAATGTGGGTGTGAACGGGTACTTACCTCCGGGCAAATGACCGCTGCGCCGGATGCCGCTGAACTACTGGGTAAACTGGTACAACAAGCAGGTGACCGCATTATCATCATGCCTGGTGCCGGTGTAAAATCAACCAACATTGCAAAGCTGCGAGAGGAAAGTGGCGCTGTTGAATTTCATTCTTCAGCAAGAATGATAAAGCCCAATCCAGTAACGTATATAAACAAGGCCGTGAACGATTATGGTAACGTGTTTGTCGCAGATGAAAAAGAAGTAAGTGCAATGGTTGAGGCGTTAAATACCAGCAACAGTTAGAAACATATTGGTAAACACAGATCGGCGAAGTTATGTACAAGTATTTCGTCGGTCTGTTAATACCAACATACACGGCAACATAAATTTATTTCTTTTATAAATAGCACTGGCGGAATTGCTTAATACAACTTTCAGATAAGAATCGATTGGTCTTAATTTTAGTTGATACTCTTGCCTTACTCTCCCGCCCCATATTTTTCTATATTAATTCATTTTTCTCCATACGGAGCCGTCAGATATTATTTCATAGGTATTGCTGCCGGCGGTATTCGAAAGTGTTGTAGACGTTGTACCACTGGCGGTTGTAACCGCCTGCGACAGGGTAACATTTGTAGTACCCTGGTTGATTAACCTGTACACTCTGCCGGCATAACTGCTGGCTGCAGGCAACGTCCAGGTGGGGGTACTGCCACCGGTATTAATCACTACATAATCCGTATTTAAAATACTATACGATCCGGTACCACTTCGGTAGCTAACAGTCTGCGAGCCGGTAACAGACAAAGTTGAGTTTGGATTATTAGTACCTATACCTACGTTACCACTACCATCAATGCGCACCCTTTCGTTGCTTGACTGGGTTGTACCCCCCGTCATAAATATCAATGATTTTGAAGTATTGCCAGTGCCAATTAATAAATTATTTCCCATATTATATAAATACGAATCATTTGCGCCGCCCATTATATTGTTTGTGTTGCCACTGCCATTAATGCCCATATCCACATAGTTGGTGGTTTCATCACCATTGTTTGCTGTAGCCACCACATCGGAAGATGCGGAGGTGCCTGATGAATTATTCTGAATATTTAATTGCAAATAATTGTTGATAGAACCTTTGCCGACGATGGCATTTACAGAAGTAGTAGTTGCTGCATCTACCAGCAATCGCTCGGGATTGGTACCATTTAAAGTAGTACCACCTATACTTGCATTGCCATTTTTATCTATAAAATCGAGTACAGTACCGGCAGAGTTTCTCCACTCTGTAAGGTTAGCTGTTTGGGTAGCGCTGTTTGCCTGAATACCCAAAGGTACGCTTGCATCCCGCTGTGCGGCAACAATTACACTTGTTCCACCTATGCCGTTTACAAAAGACGGGAAGGAATTTGACTGCCTGTCGCCACCCAAAATGGTAGCCCAGTAAGACCCCATTTGCAAAGACCTTCCACCGCCGCCTTGCCAGTAAATATCAGCCCCGTCACCACCAATTCTAAAATCACCAGTGCCAGCAGTATTAGTGAAAAGGAGTTGAGATACGGTTGATGTTCTACGTATTTCCATACTGTCTTTAACTGCCAGTTTAGAGGCCGGATTTGTAATACCAATTCCCACATTGCCCACACTGTCTATTACCATTCTTTCTGTATTATTAGTTCTCATTCTTAAGGAAACATTATTTGTAGCGCCTAAAAACTGAGAGCCTGCTGTTACAGAATTGCCTGCTAAACCCCATGCTGCGGCAGAACCACTGTTAACCGCCGCTGTAACAAAAGCCGTAGTAGCAATTTGAGTGGTACTAGTACCTGCTGTTGCCGTTGGAGCAGCCGGTACACCCGTAAGCGTTGGTGATGCCAATGGTGCTTTTAAAGCATCGTTGCCGTTAATTTTTTGTATAGCTTGTAAAATATTATCCGTGGCTGCAACTGTTCCTGCTCCGGAAGTGTAACCTGTCAGTACTTTTCCGATTACCGCCGCATTGCCTACAACGGTGGCGCTTTGCGTACCTGTAACATCGCCGGCCAGGCTACCTGAAAAAGAAGACGAGGCTTGTTGATCAAGCTGGTATCTTGAACTTCCTATAGTTGCATAAAAATGCGTACCGTCATACTCCACCGCCCCATCTTCAGGTGTGGTAAGATTAATACCCGAAGTTAATTTCAAAGGAGCGGTATTGGCTGTTGCTGTACCTGATTTAAGATGTAGCATGGCGGTGGGCGCTGTTAGTCCGATACCAACTTTTCCATTGCCATCAATGCGCATTCTTTCATTGGTTGATTGTGTGGTACCTCCCGTCATAAATACCAAAGACTTTGCGGCGTTTCCTGTACCCAATAAGAAATTATTGCCCATCGTGTATAAATAGCCATCGTTGGCGCCGCCCATTATATTGCTGGTATTGCTTCCGCCGTTTATCCCCATATCCACATAGTTAGAAGTTTCATCGCCGTTATTGGCAGTGGCAACCACGTCTGAAGATGCACTCGTTCCAGATGAATTATTTTGAATATTTAATTGCAGATAATTATTGACAGAACCTTTACCTACAATTGCATTTACTGAAGTAGTTACACCGGCATCTACCAATAATTTTTCTTTGTTGCTGCTGGAAAATCCCTCTGAGCCTATACCGACAGACAACGCAGTATTGGTCATATCGCCAAGTATAATTTCATCGGCTTTCGTAATATCTGTATTGTATCCAATGGCAGTAGAATTAACGGCAGAGCCGGTAGCAGAAGCGCCTGCACCCAATACTGTCGCATTGGATAGATAAGAAATACTGGCTCCATTGCCTATCGCAATGCCATTGTTACCGTTAACTGTAGCTGCAACACCTATTGAAATCGGGTTGGTTAAACTGAAGCCGGTAGTTGCTCCTGTACCAATAGAAATAGCATTAGTACTGTTGGTTGTAGCGGCATTACCTACTGCAATAGAAGATGCTGCATTGGCGATTGTTTTACTAGCGGTGGTAGTATTGCTTCCAATAGCAATGGCATTGGAATAATTAGTAGTAGCATTCGTACCTATTGCAAGTGCATCTGTGATGCTGTAGGCCGTTACCGCATTGCGGCCAATAGCAAATGAATTGGTATTATTAGAGGTAGCCCCATTACCGATTGCAAACGAATTTATTCCGTTGGTAATAGCGGCTGTACCTATTGCAAATGAACTGTCGGCATTGGAGGCTGAATTATTTCCCAGCGCCAGGGCTGCTGTTTTATTGTATGCTATAGCAGCACCGCTTCCAAAGGCATATGAGTTAAGCGAATTATAGGTAGTTGCCCCGTTACCTAAAGCAATTGAATTAGCTTCAAAGCGCCCTACTTGTGTATTGTTCTCTTTTATTACCAGTGCCTGCGCATCAGCAGTACCTATGTAATTGGTAGCAGGATTTGTTCCGGAATTTCCCAACAGTGCCCAGGCATTGGAGGATCCACTTGCATTTGGGGCTATTTTTCTTACTACGCCATTGAGAATAGTAACTAAACTATCCGTATTGGCGCCAGTTTGAACACCACCCAAAAACAAAGGATTACTGGTTGCATTTACCTGCAATTTGTAGGTTGGGTTTACTACACCAATACCAACGTTTCCGCTTCCATCGATGCGCATTCTTTCATTGGTTGATTGTGTGGTACCTCCCGTCATAAATACCAAAGACTTTGCGGCGTTTCCTGTACCCAATAAGAA
>JANYFI010000357.1 GCA_025362765.1 Ferruginibacter sp.
CGCAAAAAAGCAGTACAATCAGTATGGTAGTTATAAATGCGTCCGGTGCAATAGCTGGATTATAGGCATAAATAAAATTGAAAATAATTTTATCAATTATTAAATAACCCAAAGCTGACCCAATGATGAATGCGATCAATAAAATGTAGATAAAATCTTTTGAGATCATTCCAATGATGTTTACTATAGAGGCTCCCAGTACTTTTCTCACACCAATTTCCTGTTGTCTGCGAAGGATATTTAAGGATACCAATGCAAATAACCCTGATGCAGATAACAGTAGAATAATGGCAGCCAGGGAGAATGAAACAGATTTAAAGCCCGCATTCATATAACGTTCTTTATCAATTACAGTGCTTTGCAAAAACCCATTGTAAGGCTTACCGGGCACCACTTTGTACCACGCTGCCCTGATAACTTTTTCAAGTTCCGCCATGTTGCGCTGATTTGCCCTTACAACAAAATACTTATAATCATCTATTGCTGCCAACTTCAACACACAGGCTGGAACCTTGCCATGCAATCCAAATTCTTTATAATCCTTTACCACGCCAACAATGGTAAATTTTGCACTATCTATTTCAATTTGTTTGCCAACCGGGTCATGCAGGTTTATTTTTTTTACCAGAGTTTCATTTACTATCACAGCTTGTTGCTTATCCAGGCCTTCCCCAGTCAGAAATTGCCTGCCCTCTGTTAGCTTTATACCCATTGTGTTTAAGTATGCCGAACCACCCACTGCTGCAACCTGCGCTTTTAATTCACTGGTATTATAGCGAAGTGTTGCTTCCCTTGTACCGGCGCCAATTTGCTGAGCAGAACCAGCAATACTTTCAATAAGTGGATCCTTGCTGACAGCATCGCTCAATGCCACAAATTCGTGACCATTACTTATCTCTGTAACCATAACCCCATTAATTGAATAACCAAAATCAACTTCCTTTTGAAATGCAGTATTTTTTGCAAGTGTAATCCCTACCAACAGCGCAAGGCTGCAGATGCTAAATTGTGCTGATAATAATATCCTGGTAAATCGGCTTTTAGGGCCAAACGTATTGATGCCTTTTAAAATACCTACCGGTTCAAACGAACTGATGTAAACAGATGGATAAAGGCCCGCAACAATGGCTGTAAAAATGGGCAATACTAACAGAATTATCCACAACCTATAGTTCTCCTTCAGATGCAATTGCAGTTCAATGCCGGTCCATGTATAAAAAAATGGCACTATTGCATTTACCAGCAGCAGCGCCAGCGCAGATGCAACCAAACATTGTAAAATATTTTCGCTTAAAAACTGAACAATCAGTTGCCATTTTCTTACCCCCATGGCTTTACGAACACCTATTTCCTTTAACCGCTTACTTGCAAAAGCGATAGAGATATTGGTAAAATTGAAACAGGCTATCAGCAAAATAAAAACAGACAGGATGACGGGTACAATCACCATCACCCCACGGGGGTTGGAATTTAAATCCCCTCCATGAACAAACGCGTCAAAGTCAATATCAGAACTAAGCGCTACTTCATTAAATGGCTGAAAATAAAAATTTTTGATCTTCCAATCATTGCTGTTTATATAATATAGAGCTGTATAAGCAGTTAATTTTTTTTCAATCACGCCAACCATTGCCCTGTTATTGATTTCAGCAAACGTAGTTATCATCTGTTTACTGCGCCAATCACCTGCAAGCAGATCTCCCGAAAGAAAACCGTTGTTGAATGTGGTTATTATATCAAACTGGAAACTTGAATTTGGCGGGATATTTTTTAGTACGCCAATAACTGTAAAAACTCCTTCCTGTCCATTTTTAATGATTGTTAATTGTCTTCCGATTATTTCTTCTTTACCAAAATATTTTTCTGCAAGGGGTTGGCTGACAATAATGGTATTGGGTTTATCAAACTGGGTATAATTGCCTTGTGCCAATGGCAAATCAAAAAAGGAAAAGATATTTTTATCAGCATAGTGAACTTTTTCACCAAATACATTTTCTTTATTTTTAACCACCACATTATTGCTATATAGTCTTGCAATACAGCCTGCACCTGTTATATCTTTTGCCAGGTAATCGCCAATAACCATTGGTGTTATTCCCCAACGCTGCTGTGATTCTTCAATATTTCGGACACTGTTTAAGCGGTAAATATTTTCTGTATGCCGGTGATTTTTATCAAAGCCGGCCCTGTAATCATAATTTAAATAAGATAAGATGCAACAAGCCAGTGCAAAGCCAAGGCCCATCAAATTTATAACAACGTACACCCTATTTTTCCACAAAACACGTAGGGCAATTTTCAAATAATTTCTTATCATGCCATTTTTGCCCTTAAGGCGTTTAATTGTTTATTGATACCTGACTGTTGAAAACCACATTGTTCAAAGAGGCCAGCCTTTTGCTTTCTGCTTTCTCCTTTTTGCCTTCCAC
>JANYFI010000369.1 GCA_025362765.1 Ferruginibacter sp.
AATTCCAAAAAGCGAATAGTCATTTAAATTTTTATATACAACTGGTGCATTGGACAGTAGAAGCCAATAACCTTTCCCGATGTATTCGGATCATAAGGTTTAAATGCCTGCCCACGGTATGAAATAATACTATCATTCAAAAAACTTAGTACCGGAAAAGGTAATTCCACTAATACGGAAGGTGCAATATTATCAATTTTCAATTTTGATGAATCCAAATTCAATCCTTCTATGGCTTTGATCTGCATCTGAAGATCAGTAAAATAAAAATGGCCTGAATTTACTCCTCCAAAATGATTAGTTTTTATGCTTCCCTTTATAATTAGGAAAAATGTAGTCTCTCTATTACCAGTATCATGATATTCTTTTAGTGTTTCCTTGATCTCTATCTGGTATGTCTGAAAGCTGGTATAGTGAATAATTGTGCTATACTTCCATCTTTTACTCTTATCTTCTCTCCAAACTATATTTAACACATTATCGAAACTGCCATCATCCTCCTCAGTTTTTACGTCCATATTATCTTCAAAACGCTTACAGTATGGCCTTTTTATTTTCCCCTTATTTGTACTTACAAAATCATTGTAACTCTCTATATAGGTTGAAAGAGCAATATCATCAAACATAAGTTTGTTGTATAAATCCGATTAGAAGCCGTATGCATGCTTGCATCAGCAGCCATGTGCGATTGTGGTATGATATTGCAACTACGCTGCCGGGGAAAGCTTATATTTTTTGAAAGTAACAAGTGCAGCCATGATCTCACTATTTTTATACCATATTTTTCTGGTACCGAAACGATGATCAATTAATTTGCCCTGTTTTGTATAATTTGATAATGTTTGTAATGAAATGCCTAACATGGCACAGGTCTCTTTAGGCGAAAGAAATTTTTCAGGAGGAGGGGGAGTTAGTTCTAAAATCTTTTTGCGGACCTCTTCACCAATAACGATTCTTAATTCTTCAACTGTCAACGTAGCTACAAATTGGGTATTCATTTTATTAATTTGAATACGATCTTAATTTTCGATTTATTATTTGAGAATGTAAAGGTACATTCAAAAACACGTTTATTTTGGTAAATACTTAGTATTATAAAATAATTTTACTGGTAAAATTTAATTGTTAGTATTGAAAAGTGATTCCATTTGTTAGTATTCAACTAAGCAACTCTAAGTAATTTCTTGCTCCAGTTTTCTTTTATATGTGCTGCCATTCTTTTAGCGGTATCCAGTTTACTTACCCTTATGTATTTCAAAAATGACCTCTCTGTTTTATGTGTGGTAATCTTCATGAGATCAATTGTTGGAAATCCTTGTAAATAGTAGTTAGTTGCAAATGAACGGCGGCAAGTATGAGAGGATATGGCCTGATACAACTTTACATGTGGCTTTGTGCTTAACCTCCCTGTTTCTACCATTCCGGCCAATTCGCAAGCGTTTTTAATATACTCGTTAAACTTTTGGTCACTTATAGTTTTAGGTAGCTTATTGGCATTATGGGAATATTTTTCAAATATCTCCAGCACTACCGGGTTGCATGGTATAATAACCCTCTCTTTTGTTTTCTGTGTTGTAATATCAATGAAATAACCGCCATCTATCTGCACAATGTTTTCTGGTTTAATGTTTGAGTAATCGGATATTCGCAATCCTACCCATGCTCCAAAAATAAATAGATCCCGTACCTGCTCTAATTTTTTGTTAGTTAATTTGAACTGGTAGAGGTGGTGCAACTCCTCTTCTTTTAAATACACATGTTCTGTATCCTCTTCATTGAAGGAAAACTTTTTATGTTTAAATTTTAAATTATCTGTATAATCCATATCTACCGCTTCACCCATGAATACCTTTAGGATTGATATATCTTTTGCTATGCTGTTTACTGCCAGATTCTTTATTTTCTGGAGATAGGTAACATAGGCATAAAAGAAATCTAAGTTAATGGTATCAAAATCTACCTTGTATTTGCTATATGCTTCAAACTCTTTTAAGTGTTTCAAAACAGCAGCATAGTTCTGAAGGCTGCTTTTGCTCTTATCCCTTCCTTTGTTTTTGATTTCCCCGATAACAAACCTATTTGCAAGGGTGTAAAGATTTGGCTTGCTGGAAGTGCCAGAATGATTCTGATTTACAAAATTCTCCATTGCAGCCCGTAATATTTCTGGTTCTGGTATACCATCCTTCAATGCTTCGTTATAGGTACGCTCACAAGTGCTTTTTAAATTATCAAGCAAATCATTTATAGCAAATTTACCGTCAGCAGTTGTCGCCAGTTTATTCTTTACCCTCTCCTTACCGGCGTTCCAATCAGATACCCGAACGAACTGGCCAAAGGAATAAAATAATCTTCTCCCACTGTAAATAAATTGCAAGTAGATAAGGCACTCCTCATCTGATTTAGGCTTATTTCTTTTGTCAGTCGAATGTATACCAGCCCCCTGTTTTTTGTCTTTAGTTGAAATTTTACTCTTTAATCTGAAGTGAACCTCTGGTTGTCTTGGCATTGTGTAATTTTATATAAAGATAAGTCAGTTCCACTAAGAGTTTCACTAAAACTGTTTTTCCCTTGGAAAATGATATAAATTAAAACCTATGAAACTTCCTATTTACGGGGTGTTTTAGCTTTTAATAGGTAAATCTTACCAAATAAAACAAAGAAGGTGTTATCCCTCCCCCTACAGCATCACAATCGACTTAAACCCGTACTGGTATTAAACTGTACGGGTTTTTTGTTTGCATTAAGTAGCCTGAATGGATATTTTTAATTTGCTCGTTAATTTAAAAATAGCCACGTAAAAGATTTTTAGTGCAAAATACATGCAGGTACTAACACAACCCGAAATCAGCCATCCAATATTATTCATTTGGCTTTTCTACCTTGCTTACTACCCGCATTTTTCTCAGTAATTTCCTGTTTTCGCGATTGTGCATTAGTTTAAATTCCAACGCATAAATCACGGGTAGAATTAATAGTGTAAGTATGGTAGAGGTAACTAACCCGCCGATTACCACCACGGCTAATGGTTTTTGTGTTTCACTGCCAATACCGGTAGAAATGGCCGCAGGCATCAGGCCAATCATGGCCATCAATGCCGTCATAACAACCGGGCGCACCCTGGATTTTACGCCTTCGCGAATAGCATCATCCAGGTGCATTTTAGCATCCAGATTTTTTCTGAAAACGCTGATAAGGATTACGCCGTTTTGAATACATACGCCAAACAAGGCGATAAAGCCAATGCCTGCGCTGATACTGAAATTGATACCTGTAATGTGCAAGGCAAGAATACCGCCAATGAGTGCAAAAGGGACATTCATGATAGTTAAAAAAGCATCTTTTGCATTGTTATATGTTACAAAAAGAATTAAAAATATTACCAGCAAACAAATCGGAACAACCTTCGACAAAGTTGCAGAAGCTCTTTGCTGGTTTTCAAATTCACCATTCCAGCTTAATTTATAGCCTTGTTGTAAATGCACCGCTGCATCTACTTTTTGTTGCCCATCTGCAATCGTACTTCCCAAATCTCTTCCCCTTACAGAAAATTTTACAGCTATATGGCGCATGTTGTTGTCGCGGAAAATAAATGCCGGCCCGGTTAAAGTGCGGATGGTCGAAATTTCTTTTAATGGAATTTTTGCGCCATCCATTGCAGGTACCATTAAATTTTCAATGCTTTGCTGTGATGCACGAAATTCCTGCTGGTAGCGTAACCTTACATCAAATTTTTTTTCGCCTTCGTATAATTGAGTGGCAGCTTTACCACCAATAGCCATTTCAATTACAGCATTGGCATCTGCCGTATTGATGCCATAAAATGCCATCTTCTCCTGATCCAGTTCAATCCTAAACTCAGGCTGACCAAGGTTTCTTAGCACGCCAAGGTCTTCAATTCCTTTAACTTTTTTTAATACATCCGTAACCGCATTGGCTGTACTATCCAACACTAAAAAATCAGGGCCGAATATTTTTACGGCCATCGCCGCATTTACACCAGCAACGGCTTCTTCCACATTGTCGCGTATGGGTTGAGAATAGTTGAAAACAATACCGGGGAATTTACGTAACTGTGCATCCATTTCATCTATTAACTGATCTTCAGTAATTTTTCTTTTCCAGGTTTTTTGCGGCTGTAGATCTACCTGTATTTGTACATTAAAAAATCCTTTGGGATCGGTACCATCATTTGTCCGGCCCACCTGCGACAGGGATTGTTTTACTTCCGGAAATTTTTGCAGAATGTCGACCATCTTATTACTCACCAAATTGGCTTCCGATAATGAAACACTCATTGGCAATTCTGCCTCTACCCAAAGCGCACCTTCATTAAGGTCAGGCAAAAACTCTGTACCTAAAAATTTGGCCGAGAAAAAAGTGAGCACCATTACTGCAATCGCAATTAACACACTCAACTTTTGATTTCGGTACACAATGGCCAGCAATCTGGATATGCCATTTTCAAAAAATAATACAATGGGATTGTGTTTTTCCCGAACATTTTTTCTTAATAAAATACTAGACAATGCAGGCACCAGCGTAAGTGTGAACAACAGGGCTCCTATCAATGCAAAACCCAGCGTATAGGCCAGCGGCGAAAACATTTTTCCTTCCACTTTCTGAAAGGCAAAAATGGGAATTAAACAGGTGATGATGATGAGCTTGGAAAAGAAAATAGATTTACCCATTTCTGTGCCCGTTGATTTAAACAAGCCAAGTTTGGCCAGTTTATTAAATTTTTCCATACCCACTTCTCTCGCCTTATGGTCCATTGCTACAAATAATCCTTCTACCATTACTACTGCTCCATCGATGATAATACCAAAATCAATGGCGCCCATAGAAAGCAGGTTGGCGCTCATGCCCTTTATTCGCATACAGATAAAAGCAAATAACAAAGAAAGCGGAATAATTATACTAACTGTGACGGTAGTTCGCCAGTCGGCCATAAAAAGCAACACAATCAGGGTTACTAAAATAATGCCTTCAATCAAATTATGAATCACGGTTTCCTGCGCAAAATCCATCAGGTTGGTACGATCATAAAAGGTATTGATTTTGACGTCTTTTGGTAAAATATTTTCGTTCAGGTCTTTTATTTTTAAACGGACAGCATCTAAAACTTCACTTGGGTTTTCGCCTTTGCGCATCACAATAATGCCTTCAATCACGTCAGTCTGTTTGCCATTTTTATCTGCCCTTTCCACCTGGCCCAGTCTCGGTTTGCCCGCTTCCACTACATTCGCCACATTCCTTATTAATAAAGGAACACCTTTTGTTTTGGTAATGATGATATTTTGAATTTCATCTACATTGTTTAATAAGCCAATTCCTCTTACCAGGTAAGATTGCCCGTTTTTTTCAATTACGTCGCCGCCTACGTTCACATTACTTTTCGCAATGGCGTTGTATACGTCCAATGAAGTAAGATTGTATTTTAGCAACAGGTCAGGGTTCACACTTACCTCAAAAGTTTTTTCTTCGCCGCCAAAACTATTTACATCTGCCACACCGGGCACGCTTTTAAACTGCCTGTCAAGCACCCAGTTTTGTATGGTAGTTAAATCACGGATGGACCTTGTCGCACTGGTTAACGTGTACCTGAAAATTTCTCCTGTTGGGCCATAAGGTGGTTGTACATCGGGCTTTACACCATCTGGCAAATCGGCGCCGCTTAAACGGCTCATCACCTGTTGACGTGCAAATGCGTCATCTACATCATCATCAAAAATAATCCTGATATAGGATAGACCAAAAGCTGAAGTGGTGCGCAGGTTGGATTTTTTCTGCACAGAATTCAGCACCGTTTCCATGGGAATGGTGATAAATTTTTCAACCTCTTCCGCACTTCTCCCGCTCCATTGGGCAATGATGATGATTTGAGTATTGGTTACGTCAGGGAAGGTTTCAATGGGTGTATTTTTATAACTGATTACACCAATCACCACCAATATTCCCGTGAGGAAAAAGACCAGTATGCGGTGCCGGAGCGAAAAATGTATTATTTGTTTGATGAACTTATTCATAACCTCGGTAAAAAACTTTTAATGAAAGCGTGTAATAGGATCGGCTTATTTTTCGGTCAATGCTTTGTATAACAATATCTGGTTGGCAGAAATTACTTTATCACCCAACAGCAAACCTGATTTTAAATAAGCATTGTCACCAGAAATTTTAAGCAATTCTACCTGCTGCACTTTTAAATCGCATTTGCCGCGATACACTACCACATAATTGTTTCCATTTTCAGAAATGATTGCTGCGCCTGGAATACTAATGGCGTTTTGTCCTTCTTTGTTTAGTATGGTAATGTTGGCGAACATTTCTGGTTTCAACTGCAGGTTATCATTTTTTAAACGCACCCTTATTTTCATCACTTTTGTTTCGGGATCCAGTATCTGGCTAACCTTATCTACCACGCCGCTAAATGTTTTATCAGGATATGCAAGGGTGGTAACATTGGCTATATATCCTTCCTTTACTTTTGAAATATCTGTTTCATATACATTTGCCCATACCCATACTTCACTAATATCGCCGATGGTAAACATATTCTCGCTGTTGTCGTTTCGGATAAAGGCGCCTGTACTGATCTTTTTTTCCACTACGTATCCTGCAATTGGAGCGGTAATTACATACGTACCACCCACGTTGGTATGGCCACCACCATTAATGCTGATTTGTTCTTTTAATTTTTGAACGGCGGTCAATGCTTTACTGTAGTTTTCTTTTGCTTCGCTGTATTCCCTGTCGCTGGCAATGCCATTTTTAAACAGTGAGGCTTCATTGTCCATTTGCCTTTTGGCGATGTTGAGGTCATTTTCCGCAGAAGAGAGATCACTGTAATTACCAGCGACTTCCACGCTTTTAATTTCTGCCAATACCTGGCCTTTGCTTACCTTATCGCCTTGCGAAACTTTTACGTCTACTACTTTGCCACTGCTAAAAGGAAATACTTTCACCACTTTACTGTCACTAAAACTTATTTCGCCTGAAAGTTTCAGGGCATTTTCAATATGGCTGCTTGATACGGAATCAATGTGTATAATGTGTTCCATCGAATCGGTGATGCAAACTTTCGCAGCTACATCTGTTTCAGCTTCTTTTTTTTCTTTGCAGGAGAAGACGGTCAATGCGGAAAAAATCAACGTGGCTATTGGGGCTAATTTCATGTTGGAATGATGAGTTTTATCGAGCGTGTTTATTTTGTAAAAATTGGATAGGATTAATACAGTTTTATAACGTTGTTTCCAACGGTATAGTTAAGGTCTTCTGCTGCGTGAATCAGGCCGTTGTGTTGTTCAAGCAGTTTTAATTTGGTGTCTTTATAAGCGTCCATAAAATCTATAAATTCAAGTAGGCTTAACTGCCGCTGCTGGTAACTTTGTAGCATATTAGTAAAAAGGGTATCGTACTGTTGCGAAAAATTCAACTGCTGGCGGTTGTTTACACTTTGATAAAAAACGAATTTGCCGGCTGCGGTTGCAATTTCACTTTTAATTTTTTCAATGGTGAGATCTGTAAAAGCTTGTTGTTGTTGTATAGCGGATTTAGCTGCCGCAATATTGCCTTGGTTTTTATTAAAAATATTCAGGGGCAGAGAAACAGCCAGCCCGACATAGTTATTGGAGTAACTGCTACGCTGATCGTATTCGGTACCAACGCTAACGTCTGGCTTGGCGAGTGCTTTTTGATAAGTAAGGTTATGATTTTGAAATACCAATGCAGTTTGTGCCAGTTTTGCATCAGGCCTGCTGGCAATGGCCTGCTGTAGTAAAATGCTTGTGTCAGGAACGGGAGCGGTGGTAAGGTCTGCAAATTTATATTCAAACACTGGCGCAATAAATTTTTGCTCATTGTTGTTCAGTAATAATTTTACTTCGCTTTCTGTTGCTATCAATTGAGCATCGGAAGTTACCAATTCGTTTTGCAGGCTAAACAACAGGGCTTTAATACGCAGGTTGCCTTTTACAGAAATATTCCCTGCTTCCAGTAAAAGATCCATCCCTTTTGATAATTTATTTACTTCTGCTATTTCACCTGTATACACTTTTTTTATTTTCAACAGGTGGCTTACTTCCAGCAAGTCGTTGTGCAGGGTGTAGCGAAGTGTGCGTAAAATATCATCAAACTGCTCCTGCGAAATGGTAGTATTGTCTGCTGCCAGTTGTGCCGCTTTATTCCTTTTGCCCGCAGTTCTTATCAGTTGCATTACCTGAACATATACCTGTCCGCTACTGGCGTTGTGTTGAAAAAATTTACCATCGTAAATATTCTGATCGGTAGTGAGTACCGGGTTGTCCCAAAGCTTTGCCTGCCTGATTAATGCTTTACTTGCGTCGATATTGTACCTGGCAGCAAGAAGCGATAAATTGTTCTGTAAAAATATTTTTTCTGCTGTGGAAAAACTCAGGGAAAGCGTGTCAGCATTGTTTTGCCCAACAGCGTTGCCAAACGAAAAGAATGCAGTAACAAAAAAAACACAGAATTTTTGCATGGGGTTGTATTAGATTTTTAATTAGTTGGCAAATATATAGCGGGGTTTAGTTAAGCGCCTATTAACAAAAGTTAACAACAGGTTAAGCAGCCTAGAAGAATCTATTTTATTGGTAAGAATACTTAAGGAAATAAATAGCATGTGAGGCGACAAACCTACTTTTGCAATCATGAATGTTGTAATCAATATCAATTCATTGCAGGAAAATGGCCACACTGATAAGGAATATTTTATTAAGTGTGTTTTTTCACCAATGATTTTTGCCCACCCAAAAGATCATTTTTTTATTATATCGTGTAGTAAAAATGAATCGTTAATTGCTTTTAAAAATACCACACTTTTACAATCAAAAAAACAACATAATAATCTCTCAGAGGCACTATGGTATAATTACCGTTTGCCTTTTATACTCAGGAAAGTAAAGGCAGATATTTTTATAAATATGGGGGCTATCTGTTCATTAAAAACGAATATACCGCAATGTTTGGTATTGCAAAATCCATATGTATTGAATAACCAGTCACCATATCTCAAAAAGGCGCTGGTGTATCTCAACAAAGCTTCCACCATTATTGCGGGGAGTCAATTTTTAGCAAATAGCCTTTGTGGGGAATATAAAATAAGTGAAGAAAAAGTGCGGGTAATTTATGCTGCGGTTACTGCAAAATTTTCACCATTGCTTCAGCCGGAAAAAGAAAATTATAAGGAAAAATATGCAGAAGGAAAAGAATATTTTTTGTTTACAGGGGAATTAACTGTTGATAATAATTTGATAAATCTATTAAAGGCATTTTCCTTTTTTAAAAAAAGACAAAAAAGCAATATGCTGCTAATAATTGTTGCCACAAACTTTGTTGCCGGAAGTGCATTTGAAAAGAGTTTGCAGACGTACAAGTACAGGACTGACGTAAAGTTAATTCCTGATCCAGGCGAGGATGAGCTTGCAGTAATTATCGCAGCTGCATACAGCATGGTTTACCCAACCCTTGGCGATACTTCTTATATTCCAATATTACAGGCAATGCAAAGCGGTGTGCCGGTAATTACGAGCGACATATTGTTAATGCACGAAATTTGTAACAATGCGGCTTTGTTTATCAACCCAGAGGTTTTTGAACACATTGCCGATAAGATGATGCAGCTATTTAAAGATGAACAACTTCGAAATGAGTTGATTGATAAAGGAATTCAACAGGCGGCAGCGTTGAAGGTATTGCCGCCAAATGATGTATGGTGGAACTGTATTGAAAAATCTGCGCTTCAAAAGGATTAACAACAAACGCTTTATCTTTGCATCTATAAATTTATCCACTGTAAAAAAAACTGGAAACGGGCACTATAATTATTATATGAATCAGTCTACAATTAAAATTGACGTGTTGTTGGATCCGAATAAAATTCCGGAACAAATTAGCTGGAAGGCAAGTGACAGCACAGCAGACATGGCGCAGAAGGCCAAGGCAATGTGTATTGCTTTTTGGGATGGTACTGATAAAACGGCGTTAAGAATTGATCTTTGGACAAAAGATATGATGATGGATGAAATGGCTGATTTCTATTACCAGATGCTAATGACTATGGCAGACACTTTTAAAAGAGCCACTCAGCAACAGGATCTAAGCGATGACATGAAAAAATTTGCCAAAGAGTTTTTTGATAAATTCAG
>JANYFI010000388.1 GCA_025362765.1 Ferruginibacter sp.
TTGAATTTAAAAAAGCCAATATTATTCATGCCGGTGATTTGGTTTTCAACCGCCGCCATCCCTACGTTGATCGTTCTGCGGGCGCCAATATTGCCAGTTGGATACAGGTGCTGGAAAAAGCAGACAAGACGTTTAGTGACAAAACAACTTTTGTTTGCGGCCATGCTGGCGATGGATATGATATTATTATTAGCAAAGATGACATCAGGGCTTTTAAAAATTATTTAAGCAAGGTGTTGTTATTTACCGCAGAACAAATTAAAGCAGGCAAAACAAAAGAAGATATTTTAAAAGCTACTGAAATACCCGGTGCGCCTGAATGGAAGGGTGACGGCATTGAAAGACCATTGACAGCGGCGTATGAAGAATTGATGGCTAAGTGATAATGTCCAATTTCTCAAAGGATAATGGATAATCACAGCTTTGTTGTTTCAAAATCACTTTGCCTGCGCCATTAATTTTTCCAGCACATAATACACAATCGGGCAAAAGGTTGAATTTTTTAGTGTGAGCGGCTGTCTTTTTAATAACACGTCTTCATCAGTATAAGGAAAACGGGCGCAGTCTGATGGGCGGACCTCGTAAATACTGCAATAATTATCTTCGCCCAAAAACGGGCAAGGTGCGGTTCGCATTACATAATCACCATCCGCATCCACTCTTAAATAAGTATTAATCAGGTCGCCTTCCTTCATTTTCAAATATTTGGCAATCCGTTTAATGTCCGGCGTTTTCAACCGCGGCGAATAGCCTTTGCAGCAATTGCCGCACTGCAGGCAATCTACTTTACTGAATGCTTCCTCATTCAACGCCGGTAAGGCTTTCAACACGGTATTTTTATCCGCCCGGTGCAGGTAATTTTTATATAATTTATTGCGGTCGCCCGATTTTTTTTCCCAGGCTCTTAACAATTCGTCGCTCATGATGGTGGTTGGTGAAAGGTTAGATGGAAGTGGAAGGCTCACTTATTCCTAGCTTTTCCACAGTTGCAAAGTAACGAACATATTAGCAGCAAATATTGTTATGATGCTGTAATTTTGCCAATTACAAAATCAGTTCAGTAACCAGTCTACATTATATTTAATCCGTAGCGAAGAAATATTCCTGAAACCTGTCTACTCACTGAGCAAAGTTCCAAATAGCTGAAATAGTACAAATCCGCCGCAGCGGAAAGATTGTACCACAGAGCTTACTGGCCTGGACCAAAAAAATCAAATTTCAAACTTCAACCAGCAATATGAATATTTTTGAGCAACAACAGTGTGAATTTCAAGGCAGGCACATAGGACCAAACGAAACCGAAAAGGATGCAATGCTGGCCGTGATTGGCGTGGATTCTTTAGATGAACTGATTGGCAAAACCATACCGGATGCCATCAGGATTAAAGGTGATCTTAATACACCGGCGGCTATCAGTGAATTTGATTATTTAAAGGAACTGAAAAAAGTGGCCGCAAAAAACAAAGTTTTTAAAACGTACATCGGCCAGGGATATTACGATACCATCACGCCTTCTGTTATTTTAAGAAATGTTTTTGAAAACCCCGGCTGGTACACCCAATACACGCCTTACCAGGCGGAGATTTCTCAGGGCCGTTTGGAAAGTTTGTTAAACTACCAAACCATGGTGAGCGACCTTACTGCTTTGCCGATTGCCAATGCCAGTTTGCTGGATGAAGGTACCGCGGCGGCTGAAGCGATGGCCATGTTGTTTAATCATAAAAACAAAGACCACGATCATATTACTGCGCCTAAGTTTTTTGTGGATGAAAAAATATTTGCACAAACAAAAGATGTGTTGATAACAAGGGCTGCGCCGATTGGCGTTGAACTGGTATTCGGTCATTTTACTCATGCTGAGCTGGATGAAGCCTATTTTGGCGCCATTGTACAATATCCCGACAGTGATGGTGCAGTAACAGACTTCCGCCATTTTATTGAGCAGGCGCACGCAGTGAATGCATTGGTGGTAATGGCCACCGATTTGCTTGCATTAACCTTGCTAACACCACCTGGGGAGCTGGGTGCTGATGTGGCCATTGGATCTTCACAACGTTTCGGTGTGCCGATGGGATTTGGTGGTCCGCATGCTGCATTCTTCGCCACCAAAGATGAATTTAAAAGAACCATCCCTGGAAGAATCATCGGTGTGAGCATTGATGCGCAAGGCAACCGTTGCCTGCGCATGGCGTTACAAACGAGGGAACAACATATTCGCCGCGAAAAGGCCACCAGCAATATTTGTACGGCACAGGCCCTGTTGAGCAATATGGCGGCCATGTATGCTATTTATCATGGCCCTGATGGCTTGACCAATATTGCCAAACGCATTTCTACACTGGCGCAAACCCTGAGTGATGAGTTAACTGAACTGGGTTTCACTAACGTAAATGGATATTATTTTGATACACTGAAGGTAAGTGTACACAATGCTGCTGAGGTTATAAAACTGGGTGCTGTCCAGGAGATGAATTTTCGGTTGATTGATGATAAACACATTGGTATTTCAATAGACGAAACCACTTCTCAAACTGATGTGTTGGATATATTGCACGTGATGGCATCATCGGTAAATATTGATACCGCTGTCGCGGGTTTTGATGCTGATGTTTACCTGGCAAATATTCCATTTGCACTCACAAGGACTTCTCCATTTTTGTCGCACGCGGTTTTTAACAGTCACCGTAGCGAAAGCGAAATGATGCGGTATATGAAATTTTTAGAGAACAAAGACCTTAGTTTAAATACTTCCATGATCAGCCTCGGCAGTTGCACCATGAAGCTGAATGCAGCAACCGAACTTATCCCGGTTAGCTGGCCTGAGTTCAGCAAACTGCATCCTTTTGCACCGGCTGATCAAATAGCGGGCTATCTGCAAATCATTCATGAACTGGAAAATTATTTAAGTAAGATAACTGGTTTTGCAGCCACGTCTTTACAACCCAATAGTGGGGCCCAGGGCGAATATGCCGGGCTGCTAACGATCAGGGCTTACCATGCGGCGAGGGACGAAAGTCACCGCAACGTTGTGTTGATACCCATTTCAGCGCATGGTACCAACCCGGCAAGTGCTGTGATGGCCGGAATGAAAGTAGTGGTAACCAAATGTGATGAAGCCGGTAATATTGATGTGGCGGATTTAAAAGCCAAAGCCGAAGAACATAAAAATGATCTCGCTGCGTTGATGGTTACCTATCCTTCTACCCATGGTGTATTTGAAGAAAGTATTATAGAAATCTGCAACACCATTCACGAACACGGCGGGCAGGTTTACATGGATGGTGCAAACATGAATGCACAAGTAGGTTTAACAAGCCCGGGAATGATTGGCGCTGATGTTTGCCATTTGAATTTGCATAAAACTTTTGCCATACCACATGGCGGCGGCGGCCCAGGAGTCGGCCCTATTTGCGTGGCACCACAATTGGTTCCTTATTTACCCGGTCATGTTTATATAGAAGACAGCGCCACCAATACCCATGCTGTAAGTGCAGCCCCCTTTGGCAGTGCAAGCATATTGCTGATCAGTTATGCTTATATAAAAATGCTGGGCTCAAAGGGCCTTCGCAACGCAACTGAGTACGCCATTCTCAACGCCAATTATATGAAGGTAAGGCTGGAAAAATACTATAAGATTTTATACTCCGGCAAAAATGGAACGGCCGCTCATGAATTTATAGTTGACCTGCGTCCATTTAAAACCAGCGCAGGTATTGAAGCGGAAGATGTAGCCAAAAGGCTGATGGATTATGGGTTTCACGCCCCTACCCTTTCATTTCCTGTGGCTGGTACGTTGATGATAGAACCAACGGAAAGTGAAGATAAATCAGAGCTGGATCGCTTTTGTGATGCACTGATTGGCATTTACCATGAAATAAAAGCCATCGAAAACGGTGAAGCAGATAAAAAGGAAAACGTTTTAAAGAATGCCCCGCATACGCAGTTGGTGATATGTGCCGATGAGTGGACCAAACCTTATTCAAGAACCGCTGCTGCTTTTCCTTTGCCTTATGTAAAAGAAAATAAATTCTGGCCTTCCATCAGCAGGGTAAATAATACTTATGGCGACAGAAACCTGGTTTGCACCTGTGAACCAACTGAGGCCTATGCCTGAAAAATACATGTATAAAAAAAGTGCACCCTTTAAAAGTTGCACTTTTTTTATCACAATATTTTGCTGAGGTAACATTATATTCAACAAAAATTACCCGCATTAAATTTAAGACCAGCAGTAAGCAGTAAAAATTAAACAGCAGCTACTTGCTTTGGCAGTGTTATCCGGTTAAATTCCGCACCGCTGAATATTTTGGCTAATTTATTGTCATGTGATTCTTTCCACTCTTTAATATTAGTTTCAGAAACAATGCGCCAGAAATTTTTGGATTTCAAATCTTCGTAATCAGCAGACTGAACGAAGATACCCAGGATGGTATTTCTTTTCTTAAATTCAATCTTTACCGGGTTCTTAGCCAGGTGACCGCCTTCAATAAATTTTGCAATTACATCGTTTACCATAATTAAAATTTTTGCAAATGTACGTTATTTCAGCCGTATTTTGGAAAGTGTTACCTATACGCAGTTACAAGCAGCTTGACAACGGCTGATATTTTCTGTTAAATCTTTGTAAGTCAGTATACAAATGAAAAACATTGGTTTATTCATACAGGCCGGGCGTAAAGCAGTATTATAGTTAACCGATTAATAAAATGCTTCGCTTTACTTAAATTTTTTAGCCTGATATCCTTTACATTTACAAGTATCATCTATAAATAAATGACGATAACGACCTTTCTTTCTCATCAATGGAGCAGCTTCTGGCGGGCCCGCAATGCCAACAAAAGCATGGCTATTCAAATTGTGTTGGGTATTTTCTATTTGCTGGTATTTTTAGAAATCGCTGCCCTTGGCATTTTTTTGCCTTATTTTCTGCAGGAAAAAATGCCCGGCAAAGAGCCTGTATTTTTATTTTGTTCCTATATTATTTACTACTTCCTGGTCGGCTTATTATTTCGTTTTCAACTGCAGGAATTGCCCTCTTTAAGTATTCAGCCTTACCTGGCGCAGAATATTAAACGTAGCAGCATGTTACGGTTCTTAAATGTACGTTCGCTGGTGCATATCATCAATATACTGCCGCTGTTTGTTTTTATCCCATTTTCTGTAATAGTTATTTTACCAGCTTACGGAGCGTTGGCAACTACTTGTTTTTTATTATCTATGCTGGCGATGGTGTTGAACAATCATTTTCTTAACCTGTATATCAAAAGAAAATCGATCAACAGCAGTTGGTGGTTTTTCGGTATTGTAATAGCTATAGCGCTCGTTAAAGGATTGGATTATTTTCACATTCTGTCATTTGAGAAAACGTCAGGCAATATTTTTACCGGACTGTTACATCATCCCTGGCTTTGCGTAATACCTGCGTCAATGGCTGTCATTACTTTTTTTATCAATAACAATTATGTAAAAAATCATTTGTACATAGAAGAACTGGTAAGCGAACGCAAATTAAAGGTGAATCGAAATTATTCTTTGCTTGATAAGTATGGCGACATTGGAGATATCATAGCACTTGACCTGAAGCTGATTTTTAGAAACAAGCGGCCGAGATCCCTGATCATTTTATCAGGTATATTTTTATTGTATGGGTTAATGTTTTACCCAAAATACCTACAGACGGGTAATTACACTATGCTGTTTCTTTTTGCGCTGATTATTACAGGACTATTTATCAGCAACTATGGCCAATTTTTGTTTGCCTGGCAAAGCAGTCATTTTGATGGGTTAATGAGCTATAATATAAACATGAAGCAATACATTAAGGCTAAGTTTTATTTGTTTCTAACAGTGTGCACCTTACAATTTTTACTGGCAAGTTTTTATGGATTTATGGGCTGGCGCATTTTACCTATTCAGTTAGCCGCATTTTTATACAGTATTGGAGTAAACGGTTTTGTTACCATTTATGCCGCTACATTCAATGCCCGGTACCTGGATCTTAATAAATCGGCCAGTATGAATTTCCAGGGAGTTGGCGCTGTGCAATGGCTACAGTCGCTGCTTATTTCTTTTGGACCCGCAGCTATATTTTATGTTCTTAACAAATTCGCCGGTTTTTGGCCGGCAGTCCTTAGCATTAGTGCACTGGGCATTGCAGGACTGATTTTCAACGAACAAATTATTCACTGGCTGGCAGGACAGTTTAACCTAAGAAAGCATACCATACTGCAGGGTTTCAGAGAAAAATAACAGGCGCATTCAACAACGTAAAAGCCGTTCCTTACCAAACAAAAATAAATACGCATGATTTCAATAAAAAATTTACAAAAATCCTATAAGGGAATTGTTGCCGTAGATATTAATTCACTTGAAATAAATGCCGGCGAAGTAATTGGCCTGGTAGGCAACAATGGTGCAGGGAAAACTACTTTTTTCAGGCTGTTGCTGGATCTGATCAGGGCCAACAGTGGTGAAATATTATCAAAAGGAAAACTAGTTACGGCCACGGAAGACTGGAAGCATTACACCGCCGCATATATTGATGAAGGCTTTTTAATTGATTATTTAACCCCCGAGGAATATTTTTACTTTATTGGCAAGCTGCACCAGTTATCAAAAGCGGATGTGGATGACGTACTGCAAAGTCACCAGGCATTTTTTGATGATGCCATTTTAAAAAAAGGAAAATACATCCGTGACTTTAGCAAGGGAAATCAGTTTAAAATAGGTATCGCTGCCGCATTGCTGGGTAATCCTGAATTATTGATATTGGATGAACCATTCGCCAATCTTGATCCTACCACGCAATTAAGGTTAATAGACATGATAAAGCAACTGGCAGCGGATAAAAGCATGTGCATTATTGTAAGCAGCCACGATATTAACCATGTTTCTGAAGTAAGCAGCCGCATTTTATTGATGGAAAAAGGCAAAATCATTAAAGATATTGCAGGTGGAGAAGCTGCCTATGAAGAAATGGTGGATTATTTTAAAGTAAAATAGCCTCATTTTCAGCTTAAAGTTGGCTATTCACAGTATTTATCGCTTATTTAAAATAAAAACTTATATTTGCGGCTTAATTTAATACAATACAATTTTAAAAAATGGACAAAACACTAGGCACCGTTAAGTTTTTCAATTCTGAAAAAGGATTCGGTTTTATCAAGCATGATGATTCTAACAAAGAAACTTTCGTACATGTTAGCGGATTAATCA
>JANYFI010000420.1 GCA_025362765.1 Ferruginibacter sp.
GCATACCAGGCCACAGGAAATGCAATACATGATGCAATACCCACCAACCACATAAAATCTTTTGACAGCAATTGTACAATACCCAACACATTTGCTCCAAGTACTTTTCGCACACCTATTTCTTTTGTGCGTTGTGCAACAGTAAAGGCAACCAATCCAAACAAACCAAGGCTGGCAATTGAAACAGCAAGTATGGTAAAAATCAATGCAATGGTTCCTTGTTTCTCTTCTGCTTCGTATTGCTTCGCAAAATTTTGATTGAGAAAATGATATTCACTTACACTCTCCTTATCAAACTGCTTATACACTTTATCAAGCCAGGCAAGCCCCTGTGGTATTTTATCTTTTGCGAGTTTTACATACAGGTTATCTTCCGTAGAAGTTTCAGGTGGCATCAACATTACCAGTGGTTCTATTGTATGCTGCAATGAATACGTATGAAAATCTTTAATTACACCCACAATGGTTCTTGCAAGCGTTACCGTATCCATTACCGTAAATTGCAGGCGTTTACCAATAGCATCTTTCCATCCAAGTTTTTTCATCAATGTTTCGTTGATCAATGCAGCACCGAATTTGTCCGACTGCTCATTGACTGAAAAATTTCTTCCCTGCAACATTTTAATATCCATGGTGGGTATATAGTCAGCATCTGTAAGTAACTCCTGCGCTATTGTTGTTGCGGTTGAAAAACTACCGTCTTTGGTTTCGAACCTATATCCATTACCACCAAGATCATTGTTACCAATGGGATTGCCGGCGGCGGCAACACCTTGTACTGCGGAGTTTTGTAAAAGCTGGTTTTTTACTGCCTCCACCTGTTTGCGTACGTTTCTTTTGTCAATGTGAAAAGTCAGCACCTGGTCTTTATTAAATCCAAGATCGCTGTGAGAAACATACTGCATTTGCCGGTAAATAACTATAGAGCCGGCAATCAGCACCACGCTCACCACAAACTGAAACACCACTAAATACTTGCGGAAGAAAATGCCCGAGGTTCTGCTGCCCGTTAATCCTTTTAATGCAGGAATGGTTTTAAAGTTTGCCAGAAAAACAGCCGGATAAATGCCCGCAATTGTGCCTGTAATAACAGCAAAAATAAATAACGCAATTAATGTTTGCACCATACCAAAACTCCAGAGGGTTAAAGATTTACCTGCAAGCTCGTTAAACAATGGCAATGCAAGTTGTACAAGCATTACCGCAGCAAGAGCCGCAACGATTGTAACCAAAATTGCCTCAGTAATGAACATGCCGGCCAGGTTCCTTTTAAGGGAGCCTATCACTTTACGCACACCAATTTCTTTTACCCTGGATGAAGAACGTACAGTAGCAAGATTGACGTAATTAATAATAGCGATGATTAGTATTAATGCGCCGATAAGGATCAGCATATAAACCGTTCGTGCACTCCCGTTTGTGCTTATCTCATAGCCAAGGTCTGAATGTAGATGAATCGATGTTAATGGTTGCAGCTCCATTTTATAATCATCCACTTTCATTATCTTCTGAATGGTTTGCTGCGAAAACGCCGGCAGCTTATTTTCAAGTGCTTTGTAATCTGTTCCTTTCTTTAGTAATAAATAAGTATATACATGAAAATTTTGCCAGCCATCTCCATCAAACGCATTGGCAACGGAACGCACAGCGCTAAAGCGCAGGTGCGATGCAACCGGTATATCTTTTATTATACCTGTAACCGTATTAGGATCGCCGCCGTCAAAAGATATAGACTGATTGAAAGCTTTTTCCGCGGAACCAAAAAGTTTGTTGGCCAGGCTTTCTGTTATCACTATTGTTTGTGGTTTCTCCAAAGCATTTTTTGAAGAGCCGTATAAAAATTCATAAGAGAATATTTTGAGCAAACTGTTATCAGCAAAAATAATATCCTCCTGTTTTATTTTTTTATCAGGAGAGGTTATTACACCACCTCCTTCCCCATCAATGCGTACAGCCTCTTCAATTTCAGGGAAAGCCGCTTTTAAGGCTCCTGCAAATGGTGCAGATGTCGGGACCTGGTGAAGATCATTGCCATTCCACTTTGTGTGTTGCACCACACGTACAATACGGTCTGCATTTGCATTGTAACGATCATAGCTTAGTTCATCAGCTACAAATAAAAATATCAGCCAGAATGCTGCCACGCCAATAGCAATGCCACACACATTAATGGCTGTGTACATTTTGTTGCGGAGAAAACTGCGCCAGGCGGTTTTAAAAT
>JANYFI010000028.1 GCA_025362765.1 Ferruginibacter sp.
AACCATTTGCATCAGTATATTTATCCTGCAGTTTATTATTGAAATGTTGGTAGTGCGGCATTATGGGCTGGCCGTAATTTTTATTACACCGCTTACTTTATTTTTGGCAGAAGCCGGAAGTGCCATGCATGCCGACCTCAACACATTGATGCCTGCCCGGTTTTTAGATATTGCGTTGGGCAGTATCATCGGCGCCATTGCCGGTTGGTTTATGCCAAAAATAAAGTAAGCGGTGTAATAAAAATTACGGCCAGCCCATAATGCCGCACTACCAACATTTCAATAATAAACTGCAGGATAAATATACTGATGCAAATGGTTAACGGCGTAAGCTGTTGCAAGAGCAATAGCCACGCTAAACCCAGTCCTAAAAACGTACCCAGAATGCGTTGCAGGCTGCGTGACCAAATATGTTCGAGCGATACTCCTTGCATGACCGCCATGCAGGAAATAGGCACCCAGTAAGGATTTTGAAGCTTGAGCAGATGTGCAATCAAGAGCGATGAACCCATAAAAATTGCCAGGATGGCGGATTCAATGGTATTATCATAGCGGCTTCTTTGTACATAAGGCGCAACGGGTTTTGGTGGATATTTTCGTACAATATACAGGCTGTAAACAAATGCCAGCAGGCAGGCGAGCATGGTACCCATTCCCACAACACCGATGCGTACCGCAATGGTTGCAAGATTAAAAGGCATGGAAATCGCAATAGTTGCAATCATCAAAAAAAAGAAACTACCGGGTAGTTTCATCCTGAAAAAATTGGCTACCCATTGCACGGCAAACGCCAGCAGTGCTAACACCAGGCTGGACACAAGCGGGTGAAAACTAAAAATAATTCCAATGGCAAATGACAGCATAAAACCGAAAGAGCAGGCCAGCATAGTAATCATTCGGTTGGCAACGCTGGTAGATGGCAGGTATAGAATAACCAGGCCAGCGGTACTGCCCAAAATACCATACGACATCTCATTAAAATACAATCCTGCCAATAAAGGGATACCGGCACACAGCGAAGCCAGCAACGGAATATGCCAAAGTCTTTCTGTTTGTTTTATTGCAAACAACGAATGTATAAGAGAACGTGTGGAACTGTATTTTTCTTTCAAAATGATGCCTTCCGGATTTGATTATTTTGTTTCGCAATACGCTTTTTCCAAAATCAATTATTTTACATTCAAGGTTCAGATGATAAAAGGAAGAAGGTATCCGGCAATATTTACCGCTTTGATAATAAATATTGTTTCGCATTATCGGAGGCACAAATTAATCCTGCTCCCAGCATAATCACATCTTTGATAACCAATCTTCCTGCACCGGATAAATAAGGAAAATCAAATTGCGGCGTAGGAAAATCACCGCCCAGGTTGGGAACATACACTTCCGGTGTAGTAATTAAAAAGGATAACGTAACTAATGACATGATAGTGGTCAGAATCCCTCCTAACATCCCGATTTTAGGAAACCAAATGCCTGACAATACTAATACGCCGATGAGAATTATCACAGCGCCTAATCCATAAGAAAAAAGATAAGTTCCGTTTTCTTTGTGCCAGTCAATATTTTTTTGAACTGTTTTACCTTCAGGATTTTTGTAGGCTGCGTATTCAGGTGCAGCCTTGTTATAAAAGAAACTCATGAGTGAACTATTAGCAACAAAGGGAACAATGCCATCAGCTTCGTATTGAAAAGCCTTAAGGCCCCCGATCCAAACCATTACTATACATATAGCAATACGTGTAAGGTTAATAAATTTAGATTGGCTGTTTGCCAATAACCCGATGAGTTTCTTCATTTTCAGGATTTTTATTTGCAGAAAAATTACACGTTACCATAGCTATTGGATTCTCCCCCATCAATAGCAATTGTTTGGCCATTTACATAAGATGCATCTTCACTTAAAAGAAAGGCAACCACTTTGGCAACTTCATTTGGCAAACCTAATCTTTTGGTAGGATTATGCTGTGCATATTCCTTTTCTGCAGCTTTGGGATCTGCGGGATTCACCTGTTTAAATGCTTCTGCCACCATGGGAGTCAAAATGGCCCCAGGCGCAATTGCATTGGTGATAATCCCATCTCTTCCATACTCCAGCGCCGCATTTTTTGTCATGCCGGAAACAGCATGCTTGCTGGCAACATAGGGCATTTGATTCAATACGCCACGAATGCCACCCACAGAAGCAACATTTACAATGCGTCCGTACTGTTGTTTTTGCATCACCGGAATTACATAACGCATCCCATAATAAACACCCATCAAATTGATGTCTATCACTTTCTTAAAAATATTTACATCATACTCGGTAATGGAAGCTTGTTTACCTTCAATTCCTGCATTGTTGTACAGTCCATCAATGCGGCCAAAAGCTTTTACTGTTTCAGCTACATAATTTTTTACCGCTTCTTCGTTGGATACATCTGTTACAATCGTAATTATTTTTACGTCAGGAGATTGTTTGCTGATCTCATTTTTAGCATCTTCCAACGCTTTTTCATTATAATCTACCAATGAAAGGTTTGCCCCTCTCGAAGCTAATTCTTTTGCT
>JANYFI010000456.1 GCA_025362765.1 Ferruginibacter sp.
ACATTAAAAAATCAATTACCAACTGGCAGGCTGATGATATGCGGGTGTAAATAAATAAGGCGACAGTCAACAATTAAATACCTGTCGCCTTAAAGCAACTTCATGGCCTATTTCTTCTTCAACCCTTCAAGGTATTCCAGCAAATTTGCCAAATCCTGTGCTGACATAGTATTGTACAAACCCTCTGTCATCATAGACTGTTTCATTTGCGTCATACTTTTTACATCGCTTGTTTTGAGTTGCCTGCGTGTACCACCAGGAAATTTAATATCAATATCCGTTTCAGTTTTGCTGGCAAAAATTCCAGACAATGTTGAGCCATCTTTCATTTTTAGTTCCCATCCTTCGTATCCAAAACCAATGCCTGCGGATGGATGTACGATCGCTTCCAGCAAGCCTTCCTTGGGTAATTTCGATCCTATTTCGCTCAGCTTTGGTCCAAAATCGTTGCCCACGTTATTTACCTGGTGACATACATTGCAGTTGGCAGAAAATATTTTTTTGCCTTCTTCCGCATTGGGTTTTAACGCCAGCAGTTCTTTCATTGAAGGAGCAGGTTTATCAGTGGCGCTTTTACCACTGTCTGGCAAATAGCTGGCTGCCTCAGTACGTATTGCGCCACGCCAGGCGCCGCTTACGCTGGCTACCACGTCGGGTATTAATTCTGCAGGCACTTTTTTATTTTTTAAAATGAGCAACACCCTGTCTTCACCGCTGCCGCTATTGCCTATTTTATGGGCAGCCTTTTTTCTTAAAGGCAATGTATATTTTTTTGACAAGGCAACTGTTTGCAACAAGTCAATTGATTCCTTGCTGCCCACACCGGCCAAAGCACCGAGCAAATTATTTTGTTGCGTTGTATCAGTGCCGTTAATTACCTGCCAGATTAACTGGCTGCCTCCAAGCCGAAATAACAAGCCCGCCGCATCTTCACCAACAGACTCATATGGTTTGTTGATGGCGAGTTGTAACAGGTTTTTATTTTCTGATTTTAGCGCATACCGGTTTACCAGTTCAATGTATTCTTCTGTTCCATTTACTGATGCCAATACATCTGTCAAAGCTTTTTTTGCCACAAGACTCTGCATCACTGCTTTTACATCCAGCACATGCAATACCAGTTTATTCAATGCCAGGTCATTTTCGGTATTCCCCTGAATCATTGCCAGTAACAGTGTTGATTTGGCAGGACCGTTGTTAAAATCAAAAGCCCGAAAATAACGCAGGCGGTCTTTCAACGCTACCTTTTTATCAGCCGCCAGTTGCGCAATAAACGGCACCGCCTTTTCCGTACGTGCCCTCCACACAATATCACGGGAACCTTCGCTTTGCAAAGGATCTTTTATCTTGCCAAGCCAGGCCGAAAAAAATGCATCCCACTGACGATCTGCACCAATGCCCAATGCTTCCAGGTACCAGCGGTCTTTGCCATCATGCTGCAAGGCAAGCCTGGCCCAAAGTTCAGCAGCTTCCGGCGATGTATTGTGCCGCAATGCCAATGCACATTCCTTGCGCACGGAAGGGTCTTTATCATCGGCCAACAATCTCACTATTCCGGTTACGTCAGTTTTTGTTTCAACCGCCGCCCTGATGGCGGCGATGCGCATATCAGCGCTCACCAACCCTGCGGCTTGCTGAATATATTTTTTTGTATCGGCACCCGGCATTTTTAACAGCAGCCAGAAAGCCCTTGCCCCCATGCGGTTATCCAGGTTGGCAGCCAGGAATTTTTCAAGTTCCGGAACGGCCGTGCTACCCATTTGCTGTAAGGCTGTAAAGGCATGGTAGCGCACGGATAAATTGGGGTTTTGCAAAGCATGTATGGCGCCCAGCGGAAAGCCAAACTCTTCTTTTTGAATAGTATACGTAGCAGCCGACGCTGGTGGCGCAACACGATAAATCCTTCCCCTGGTTTGATCACCCGCCGCATGACCTCCCACGCCGGGATCATACCAGTCCGCTACCATAAGAGAACCGTCCGGAGCTACGCTTACATCCGCAGGGCGAAACCACTGGTCTTTTTCTCCTTTTAAAATATTTACAATTGCAGCGCTATACCCGGCGCCATTTTTTTTAACGGGATAAGAGCGAACCACATTCGGACCGGCATCTGTGTGAATCATTTGGTTATGAAACCTGGCCGGGAACAAAGACCCTTCGTATACAATCATCCCTGTTGGTGAACCGGCAAATGTTTGCAACAGGTTGGGCACTTCACCCGGATCATTCAGGTGCCAGTGTTTCAGCGGAATGGAATCTTCCATATTCGTGCGGTTTGACTGCCATCCAGCACCTGTCATTTCATCGGTATAACCATAATTGCCATACTGCATAACATAGTTTATTCTTGTACCTCTATTACCATCATCATCGTTATCACTTTGCCACAAAGTGCCGTAACTATCTACGGCCACTTCATAAGGATTGCGAAAATTATTACCCAGGCATTCTACATGCGAGCCATCCAGATCGCAGCGAAATACCATTCCCTGTTTATATTTTTTTGGCCCAATTACATCGCCATCCTGGTCCAGCACATCTTTGCCATTTTTATCTTTCAACGTATGGCCTTCGTTGCCCATATTAAAGTATAATTTACCATCAGGACCAAAAGTGAATGCATGTACACCATGATCGTGCTGAACACCCCCAATACCACTGAACAATACTTCTTTCCTATCAGCCTTATCGTCTCCATTATCATCATATAAAATCCATACATAAGGACTTTGAGAAACGATTACCCGATTGCCCAGTACGCAAATACCCAACGGCGCATTCAAGGATGAATCCTGGTAAAATACCTTTGCCGTATCGGCTTTGCCATCACCATCATTGTCCTGTAAAATCATAATTCTGTCACCCAACGGATTGGTTGGATTGCCATTAATGGCCGGCCGGTAATTGTAGGCTTCGCAAACCCATACCCGTCCCTTTTCATCCACATCAATATTGGTAGGATTTTTTAACATGGGTTCTGTTGCAAATGGATGTACTTCCAGGCCCTCAGCCACAGTTAAACCTTTCAATGCGTTTTCAGGAAGATGCTTTTGTTCCTCAGTAAGACCGGCTGTGTCAGCAGCACCTTGTCGTTTTGCTTCGGCTGAATCCTGATTATTGTTGCAGGAACTAAAATAAAATATACAGGCAAGAAAATTCAGTAGGAAAAAATAATGACCAACGTTTTGTTCGGTTCTTTTCATTGTTCAAATGGCTTTGATGGAGTAATGTAATTGGGCTGTAATCTAACAAATGCTTTGCATTAAATGCAAAAAAAAATCAAACAACCAATTTTAATGAAACTGTTGGTTTGATTTTTAGTTAACTGTCAAAAGTTATTCAGGCAATGGAGATATCGATTTACATTACGGCATAATTCCCATGAACAACATTTCGCTACCCTTGCTTTATTTTCTTTAGCAGATCTAGTGCATAGTTCAATTGCTGTTCCATGCTGATATTGGTATTGTCAATTATTATGGCGTCTGCGGCTTTTCGCAACGGGCTAACTTCGCGGTTAGAATCAATATAGTCCCGCATTTCAAGATTATTCTTTACTTCCTCGATAGTTACGTTAGGATTTTTTTCGTACATCTCTTTAAACCTGCGCTCTACTCTTACAGCGATATCGGCGGTCATGAAAATTTTCAAGGCTGCATCCGGAAATACAGTCGTACCGATATCTCTTCCATCCATTACGATTCCTTTCTTTTTACCCATTTTTTGTTGCGCTGATACAGCAAATGTCCGCACGTCTTTTATGGCGGCCACCTCACTCACCTTTTCAGCAATTACCAGATCCCTGATGAGGTATTCAACATTTTCTTCGTTTAAAAATATTTCTGATTGTCTTGATTTTTGATTGGGATGAAATTCGAGCGTGATTTCTTTTAAAGCAGCAGTCACTTCTGCTTTATCCGTCCAGTCAATATGATGCCGTAAAAAATAAAGGGTGATGGCACGATACATGGCTCCGCTATCAATATATATATAGCCAAGTTCTTTGGCCATTTGCTTTGCCAGCGTACTTTTTCCGCAGGATGACCAGCCGTCAATGGTAATTACAATCTTTTTCATTCTTGCAAAAGTCCGTCAAAAACAGTAAGCTTCAAAACATAAATTGTCATGGTGCTATTTATGCAGACAGGGCACTTTTGTCTTTTAACAAAAGCATTGACTTATCAATTATAACAGACAAGGAAATTAATTTTAACCTTGCAGGCTAATTGATAAATCATATTGCTCATCCTGCCGCCAGGCAGAAGGTTTTCCCGTTACTACACAGATTTTTTCTAATGTTCCTGCTTATTGTCTTTATTATTATCTGGCGATCAGATGGAAAATTTTCTGCCTATTCTCTAAAAATTTTTAACGAGTTTCAAACTTATATTTCTGCCCATATTGTAAATTCCACTTCTTCCATTAGGCGAAACCGAATATTGTTCAAAATATTTTAAACGGCTTAAATGATCCTGGAAAGCCACATCAAAAAGGTTGTTGGCAAGAATATATACATTCAATACAGACTTACCTTCCTTGTTTTTAATGCCCGTTCCCGCGCCAAGATTAATGAGTGTATACCCTGTAGTGGGGGTTTCTGTATTGTCGTAACTAAACACCCTGTTTTGTGTGCCCGTTACCTGTACCTGCATTTTTATAAAAGGTTTATCCAGCATTTTTGACTTGGGTGCAATTTCGTACCGCAATTCTGAAATATATCTCAATGGTGGCATCAACGGCACATAACGGGTTTCATCGGTTTTTGCGGCACCCTTAAAACTGTTGTTATTGCCATATATTATTGCAATAGAATTATCAAAATGCAGCCGTTTGATAATGTGAAAATCAATATTGCCTTCCATACCATACAATAGTACACTTCCCTGTTTAAACTGGTAAGTTGGATAATTTTGACCACCACTTACACTTAAGGAATCACCGCCATTTGCCGTTGCCAACCGCTGGTTATAAATATAGTTGTCGATTTTATTTATAAACATACTTACACCTGCGTTAAGCGATTTATCAGCGAATGCAACACCGCCATCTACCTGGTCGCTAAACTCTGGTTTAAACTGGTCGTTTCCTACCTGGTAAAATCCCGTACCCGGATGTACGCCATTGGCAGAAATTTCTGAAATATTAGGCGCCCTATATCCGCGGGCATAGTTTAATTTCAACGCCCAATTCGTACTTACCGCATAGCTAAATCCAAGGCTGCCGGTAACACCACTAAACGAAGTTGAATAATTAGTGAACTGTCTGTCTGCACCAACGGTATCAATACCGGTTACCGGTTGATCGAACCCGCTAAGTGCATTTGCTTTTGTGTAAAGGGGCTCCGTACTTACATGCCTGTGATCGTATCGGACACCTCCGGAAACATTCAGGTTTCCAAAATCTTTTTTTGCTGTAACAAAACCACCAATATCAAATTGTTTATAAGATGGTATTACAAACTCAGTACCGTTGGTTACATTGTTAGATTGATACATGCCATTTACGCCTGTTGACAGCGACCATTTATCAATCTCCGGCAGAAAATATTTAAGGTCGTAATTAAATGTGTTCAATTGTAAATCTAAACCAGGTACCGTTTGAAAAGGCGCTTCGGGATGGCTGTATTCCCTGCGCACGCTGCGTTGAAACCCAAAATTGGCATCCAGCCTGCTGCTGCCAAAAAAGAAACTGTTTTTTAAAAA
>JANYFI010000479.1 GCA_025362765.1 Ferruginibacter sp.
GGTAGCTCAGCTGGTTAGAGCATCGGATTCATAACCCGAAGGTCGGCAGTTCAAGTCTGCTTCCCGATACTAAGCCCCTATTTACAGGGGCTTTTTTACTGCTATGGCATTTACTGTCTACATACCATATTCCCCGGCTCATCAAAAGCACTATACTGAATTTACTGCAAATCCTGAAGAAAGAATGCTATCTCATAACGAGCTGGGTAAAGGATGGACTGCAAAATTTAGGCCCTGGAAACTAATTTTCACCCGTGAATTTAGCGATAAGAAAGACGCAATGGAGTACGAGAAATGGTTAAAAACCGGAGTGGGAAGAGATTTTATTAAAACACTAACTCATTGAGCACCGGTCTGCGGTGCATGTATATTTACCCGTACCTAGAACTTTTTTACCCAAGGTGCATTTTCATTTCATCGCCAATTGAAAAAATATAGGCAGACAATACCCAACAGAAACGATATCTAGGGAGAACAGGCAAAGCTGTTATACTTTTCGAAAGTAAGTGAAGGAAATTGTATGTCAAAAACTAACGAGATGTTACTTAACCTCCAGCTTAAGCAACATTTCCTTTTCCACAAAGGCTTCCAGGTCATCCCCTACCACGCATTCACCTACGCCTGCCGGTGTACCCGTAAAAATTAAATCACCTATGTTTAATGAAAAATAATTCGAAATATGAGCAACTATATAATCAAATGAAAATATCATTTGGCTGCTGTTTCCCTGTTGAACGAGTTCTTTATTTTTAAAAAAACTAAATCCAATGTTCTTTTTATTAAGCGCAGGCGTAACATCAATGAATTTGCCTATCGCAGCAGAATTATCAAATGCCTTGGCTTTTTCCCAAGGCAACCCTTTTGCTTTAAGTTCATTCTGGATATCCCTCGCAGTAAAATCAATCCCCACAGTAATACCATTATAGTAATTGGCGGCATGCCGTTCCTGAATGTATTTTCCGTTTTTGCATACCCGCAGTACCAGCTCACATTCATAATTGAGTTCATTGGTGAATTCAGGGTAATAAAACGGCGTATGGCTCTGTAGCAGCGCACTTTTCGGCTTCATAAAAATCACCGGCTCATCTGGTATATCGTTGCCAAGCTCTTTGGCATGGTCCGGGTAATTCCGGCCAACACAAATTATCTTCATTGTTTTTTAATTATTAGGATAGCCGGGTTTAGAGAGCGAATATAAACAAATCAAATAAACTAAACAATTATACAAATTCCAACAGTATGAGGGGCTGCATTCAAACTGTCGCTTCTATATAGCTGCAACAAAAGGGTGTCACCAAAAACAGCAATCGGAATGAACTATTGCTCACCGGCCACAACCTTATTAGCAAAGCATCAATTTAAAATGCCTCCTTATCACGCCTGTATGGAAAGACTGTTTACTTCGCTCATCGTTTGGTCTATTCCTGCCACAGCAATCCGTTCAATTATTTCTACGCTTTTTTCAATTTTCAACTTCACGGTCTGCACCTCCGTAACTAACCATTTACTCAATACAAAATCAACCTGCATGCCCTTTGGGTACTGGTTGCCAATGCCAAACCTAAGTTTTGGGTATTGATCAGTACCCAGCGTCTTCTGAATATCTTTTAATCCATTGTGTCCCGCACTTGAACCGCCACTCCGCAATCTGAGTTTGTCGAGCGGAAGCGCAAGGTCATCAACAATAGTCAAAGTATTTTCCAGGGCAATTTTTTCCTTATCCATCCAGTATTTAAATGCCTTCCCACTTAGATTCATAAATGTAGTTGGGCAAATGCAAATAAATATTTTACCCTTCCATTTTACCTGGGCAACCAGCGCCAATCGGTCTGTTTCAAAAGTACCTCCATGTTTTTGAACAAATGCGTTTACCACATCAAAGCCAATGTTATGGCGGGTATCGGCATATTCATTCCCGATATTTCCAAGACCTGCAATTAAATATTTCGACATAAAGAACGAAGATAAAATAAATGATGTTGTAACAGCATTCAACTGCTCATTCTGCCTCAAATTTATTCCATTTGCTAAACGAACTCAACTAAAATTTAGTACACTCTACAGTAGCTAATTTATTGCCTCTGCTGCAAACGCTTTAAACAGGTGTAGCGAATTACCTTAGTATAGCCAGGCTGCTTTCCTTCGGGCAATAAAACCGACAATACCTGCAAATAAAAAGACCGATCTTAAAAGGTCGGCCTTATTCAAATAATTTATGCAAGTAGATACAAAAACCTAAACGGAGAAAATTTAAGCTACCGCTTTTTAATCCCAGGCTTAAATACCTTACTCAATAAATTGATGGCGTCCTTTTTTAAGGATGCCGATTTTTTTGATACCAGACGGGCCACACCAAGTTCCATCGCTGTACCTATTAATTTCCTGGCAATACCCGGCGATTTGCCTAGAAATAATTTTTTAGATAGCAACCCCATTCCGATACTTAAACCAGTGTTTAATAAATTTTCCGTCATGCCGGGTGCATGAATTACTTTGCTAAAAGATCTTTTTATAATATTTGCTGGCTTTAAACTATCTGCAATAGCATTGAATTGCATAACCAAGTCATCCTTTTGCTGTCCTTTTTGTTGTTCAAGTACTTTTATGGAAGCCCGCAAATCAGCCAGATTATTTATTTCAGTGCCCATCAGTTAAATAATTTTTTTATAATCATATCACTAATTGGTTCTTTTATCCATTTATCCTTCAACCAATAGACTAACGCAGCAATAAGTAAATAAAAACCTCCTACAATGAAGAATCCATAATAAACTTTACCAGTTAGCGCACCAAGCCAAAGGCATACGCCTATATTCAAAATAATGAATCCGGCAATTCCTATCAGCGTAATGATTATCACAGCCGTTAAAGAGGCGATTATTTCGGCCGATTTATCAGCAGTTTTTAGTTTAAACAAGTCAATCCTTGTTTCGACATAATCACCTGCTGTTTCAAATAACGACCCGATTGTACCGGCGTGATTTTCCTTTTCTTCCATAGTATATCTGGTATAGCGGCGTTAAAAATCTAAGATAAAGAATGCTTTATGCGTGACTGTACGGTAGCAGCCTTTTCTTTTCCTTCAGCAATGGCTTCTTCCGTGTCATTTTTTACATTGTCAATCTGATCAGAAATACTGTCTACGAGGTCATTAAATTTAGATTTCAAAGAGTCTGTAAGGTCAGCGCTTTTTTTACTTATTTTTTTCCTGGTATCTGTACCTTTTTCAGGTGCAAATAAAATTCCCAATATTGCGCCGGCTGCGGCTCCAATTAATATTCCGGTAATAATTTTTGAAGAACCCATAGTTTTAATTTTAAAATTTGATGAATAATTTTTATCCTTTAACGCCAAAACACTGCCAAATTTTAATTAAGGTATGCAATTTTATTTGTCAGGTAAAAACAGTTTAAAATCCGGTACCTGTTAAAATAAATTATTACCAGGCTAGCTGGTCAAAAGCCTTACTTCGCCTGTATAACCTCACTCAAATCCCTCTTCCTGAAAACAGTATCTAACACCCTTATATAGTAACCGCACCAAAGCAATTAAAGAATTTAATCGGTACAATAGTGAAATAATAAGATGAAATAATTTTAAAAAACGTGTAAAATGTTACCCTGATGGCAATCCATATATTGCCCACTCCCCATAATCGAAAACATGCCTCTATAAAATATAAATAGCCGCCGCAATCAAAATGGAATGGTAGTTATTTTTGGACAACTTTTTGAAGGTTATCAGATAAATTTAAAACAAGATCTTCATTTTCAAATGGCCTTTGCAATTATATGATTAAATTTAGCTGCCCCGCCACCTGTTAAAATCACTTGTTTAGTTAACTGCAATGTGCTGTTAATACGTTTCACATAATAAATAGTTATGCTCAGTGTTCTAAAACAATTGCAAATAGAAAAACGAATTCGTGTTGGTTATGGTGCTGCTTTTTTGCTGCTGTTAATTTCCTTTCTTTTTACTTTTTATGCTAATTGGAACCTGTTAAAGCAAACAAAGGAAATTACCCGTACGGATGGCATTATCATTCACCTGGAAGATTTAATTTCAGGATTAAAGGATGCAGAAACAGGAGTAAGAGGGTATTTTATAACAAAAGACAAGCGTTTTTTGGATCCCTATCTTGCCAGTGCAAAAAAGATGGACACCGCTTTTTTATTTTTGCACAAGATATATGGCAGTTCCCAGGCAAGAAATGAAAAATTAACAGAAATAAAATCACTGACGGATAAGAAATACCAGTGCCTGACGAATGAACTGGACTATTTTTCATCGCATAACCTGGTAATTACTGATACGCTAGTTGCCATGAGCCACCAGAGTAAAACCGTGATGGATTCAATCCGGAGAATTAGTAAATCAATGGAACTGGAGGAAAAAAATTTGCTGGTAGAAAAAACCAGACAACTGCAAGACCTGTACAACAATCTCAACATTTTTATCGTATTATCACTGCTGCTCGCCGTGCTGTTTGCATTGCTGGGATTGTTAACTTATTCAAGAGAAAATAAAGCCCGCAAGGCTTCTGATAAACAGGTGCTTGAATTTCAACAACAACTCGAAGTAAAGATCAGCGACCTGGACAGTGCTAATAAAGAATTGATAGAAATGCGCCGAATTGAAAAATTTGCGGCAACAGGAAGAATTGCCCGCAACATTGCCCATGAAGTACGTAACCCACTTACCAATATCAATCTTGCAATAGCCCAACTAAAATCAGACCTTCCGGAGGTGGATGAAAATGCTGCTATTTTATTTGACATGGTCAACAGGAACAGCCAGCGAATTAATCAGTTGATTACAGAACTGTTGAACGCTACAAGGTTTGCAGAATTAACTTATCAGCCAGCCACCGTTAATAACTTACTTGACGAAGCACTGGAACTGGCTAAAGACAGAATTGCATTGAAACAAATTACGATCGAAAAAAAATATGCGCCAGAAAAACTAATCATTTCAGCGGATAGAGAAAAAATGAAAATCGCCCTCTTAAACTTATTAGTAAACGCTGTGGAGGCGATTCCGGAAAAAACGGGCATTATAAAAATAAATACAAGAAATGAAGCCGGAAAATGTTTAATTGAAATTACAGACAATGGTATAGGCATGGATGCCATAGCGCTTAGCAAATTATTTGAACCCTATTTTACAACCAAGCAAAAAGGAAACGGCCTTGGTTTAACGAATACGCAAAACATCATTTTAAATCACAAAGGCAGCATACATGTAGAGAGTTCTCCTGGAAAAGGATCCAGTTTTATTCTACGTTTTGACCTTGCTGGCAACAGTATCAATAAAATTGAAGGAACGAGCAGCGGGCAGTTAATATCCTAAAATTTTATGACAACCTCCTTATGCATTTTACGGACAGGATTTCAAATACAAGTTATTGTAACTTTATATTGAACCACATAGGAACATAGAAAACGTAGCGAATGGTATGGCCATAATTTATTTTTTTATGTGTTTTACATCTCTATGCCTGAAAAATAAATTTGAAACCAATCAAGGGATAATCACATAAGGTCAAATTGTTTACTTGAATAAATTATTGCCTCTTTAAATAAGAGGGAATAAAAATGTAGAAAAAACTCTACGAGTGGGGAATAAAATTAGCATTATTGAGAAAATCGAGCGAATTGATAATAGCTTCTTTGGTGAATGGTTTACCGAGAAAAACATCCACTCCTTTATTGAGCGCCTGCTGCCTGTCTTCAATTGTATCATACGCCGTTATCATCACTATTTTTGTAGTAGGGTAATTTTTTTTGATGTGCGCAACAAAATCAATCCCAAGTCCGTCGGGCAAATGATTATCTAAAAAAACAATCACGGGACAAGAATTTTTTAATTGAACAACAGCATCAGCCAGATTATTAACATAACTTGTCTGACAGTTGTTTTGTTTTAAAATTCCGCTTAAAAGAAAGCAGATATCTATTTCATCATCAATAATTAATGTCTTCAAATCATTTTATTTAAACGCAAAAAAGAAACTTGGTTTCAGGTTTTAGCAGAGAAGGTAACAATTTCAACGCCAAAGAAAACCCTTCTATAACCGGTATCCCCTTTCATCAGGCTATAGAACGATTATTAACACACAATATTTTGATAGGTATTACATTTTTATACAATAAATTTAGTAGTAAAAGTTCGAACCTGTTGCTAACTCAGCAAGACAGCTGAAATTGGATCGGATTTTCGCAACAATAAAAAACCAACTGAATGGACAAGAAAAGATTTTCGATATTACATTTTATAAAGCAGGTAGTTGCCGAATTTATCGATGACAATGTGTTGAAATATAGTGCAGCGCTGGCGTACTACACCGTTTTTTCACTAGCGCCCATGCTGATTATCATGATTACAATCTGTGGTATTTTGTTTGGCCAGGAAGCAGTGGAAGGAAGAATATATATTGAAATCAGGGGACTCGTCGGCAGCCCGGCTGCAATACAGATTCAGGAGACGATAAAGAATCTGCACCTGGCAAAAAATAGTCCTCTTGCTACTGTTTTCAGCGTAATTGTATTGGTTATTGGGGGCACCGGCATTTTTGGTGAAATACAGGACTCGTTAAACAAAATATGGGGCTTAAAAATTATAGCAAAAAAAGCCTGGTGGAAATTAATCATTAACCGCCTGCTATCTTTTTCACTCATTATAAGTCTTGGGTTTGTATTGATAGTATCGCTGATGTTAAATGCGCTCATTGCCATCGTTGGTAACGGGTTAAATAACCTGCTATCAGGAATCGGCAAAATATTTATACCTATAATAGACAATGTATTTTCGTTTGGTGTTACTACCCTTCTTTTTGCTATCATATTTAAAGTGTTACCGGATGCTAAAATAAAATGGAAAGACATTATGGTAGGTGCATTAATTACTTCTGTACTGTTTATACTGGGTAAGTTTTGCATTGGATACTATCTTGGCCGCACCAATTTGGCCTCTGTTTACGGGGCTGCCGGTTCGGTCATCATTATTATGCTTTGGGCATATTATAGTTCGCTTATTTTATACCTCGGGGCCGAATTTACCAAGGTATACGCCAATGAACATGGCACTCAAATACAGCCAACCGACTACTCTGAATGGATTAAGATTAAAGAAATTCCGGTGGCGGAAGTTACCCTGAAAAAAGAAGTGGACTAATCGTATATTTGAGAAAAATTTGCCTCAATGACAAAAAGTATTTTAATTATTGATGACGATGCGGATATGTGTGCGCTGTTAACAAGATTTCTTTCCAAAAATGGGTATACTGTTGACGCAGCACATAGTGGTAATAAAGGAGTGGAAAAATTTAAGGCAGGTAATTTTGATATTGTTTTATGCGATTTTCGCCTGGGAGATAAAAAAGATGGCAAGGATATTTTAATAGAAATAAAGCAACACAATCCCCGTACAATTGTACTGATAATAACCGGCTACTCTGATATTAAAACTGCGGTAGATGTAATTAAAGCGGGTGCGTATGATTATATCACCAAACCCCTGATACCGGATGAAGTATTAAATGTATTGCGGGTAGCCGTAGCCCAGGCTGATAACAATGGGATGGTTGATACAGACAGTGAGGCTTTACAACATGCTGGCAAAAAAAACCACCACTATAATTCGGAATTTCTAATAGGAAATGCAGCCGCTACAAAAGCCCTGTACAGCCAGATTGAAATTGTTGCCCCTACTAATTACAGTGTTATTTTAAATGGGGAAAGCGGAACCGGCAAAGAAGTGATTGCTAAAAGCATTCATGCATTGAGCAGTCGCAAAAATAAGCCTTTTGTAGCGATGGATTGTGGCACTTTATCAAAGGAGCTGGCAGGTAGTGAACTCTTTGGTCATTTAAAAGGTGCGTTTACGGGGGCTATCAACGATAAAGAAGGGCATTTTGAATTATCCAACGGAGGCACCCTTTTTTTGGATGAAGTGGCTAACCTAACTTCAGAGATACAGGCCTCTTTATTACGGGTAATACAGGAGCGAAAAATTAAGCGAATTGGGGGTAATAAAGAAATAGACGTAGATGTGAGAATCATTGTAGCTACCAATGAAAATTTACAGGAGGCTTACAAACAGGGCAAATTCAGGGAAGATTTATATCACAGGTTCAATGAATTCTCCATTCAGTTGCCGCCGCTAAGAGAACGCAGAGAAGACATCCCGTTATTTGCTGATTTTTTTCTGCAGCGAACAAATAAGGAACTGGAAAAAAAACTGGAAGGATTTACAGACGAGGTAATGAAGATGTTTATCAATTATTCCTGGCCGGGAAACCTCAGGGAATTTAAAAATGTAATCCGCAGGTCGGCATTGTTAACCGTTGCAGGGCAAATTACCCCTGCGACCTTACCGCAGGAAATAACTGGTTTTATGCACGCTGCGACTGTAACGACTACAAATGTTACAGAAATAAAACATGGCACTATCGACCTGAAAGATACCGCATCAAAAGCGGAGTATGAAGCTATTATGCAGGTATTAAAGGAAGTAAATTTTAATAAAACCAAGGCCGCAGAATTACTAAAAATTGATAGGAAAACACTTTACAATAAAATAAAAAGTTTCGAAGACGCACAGTAAAAAATTACAAAACTATTTCTTTCAAGGAGGCG
>JANYFI010000512.1 GCA_025362765.1 Ferruginibacter sp.
TTATCAAATTGTTAACCACATGCAGTAACTTTGCACCAGCGCCGTACAATAAATCAGCCGTTAAAACATTATAGCTATTTTAATCATCTTTGCAGTTGAATGTCTTTATGAAGAAATTTTTTTTACCCCTTGTTTTTTTGCTGCTTGGTTGTGATGTATTTGGTTTGGCTGATTCCGTTGTAGTGCCAATACAGCGCCAACGCAACCATGAGCGGATAAAAGAAGAACAGGTAAAGTGCGATAAAGCCGATGGCAAACTGGACGGGATGATAAAAGTGTCAGGCAATGAAGAGATTAACCTGCAGGTTACAGATGCGTTATTCCGCAAAATAAAAGACATTACAGATTTTATAGAAACCAGCCCCAAGGTAGTTACGAACAATGAGAAAATACGGCAGCTGAATTATGTGCAGGAAGTAATAACAAATTTTAGAACTGAATGGAAATCACGAAAACTGAACCCGGTACTTGCACCAGTATTGATCAATAATTTCGAGAAAATTTTAAAGGCCAATATTGACAGCCAGAGCATGGCTCCTGTTATAGCAGAAGTTCCCTTCGAAATTGGTGCAATCAATGCAGAAATATTTAAAGCCAACAAGGGATACAACGAAAGCAGAAAAATAATTTTCTTAAAATTCTGTATGCTTAATCCTGATAAAATTCTTTTTTCTATCCGGCCTTTCGTAAATGAATCATTTGCCGATAGCATGGTGGTGTTAGCTGCTGAGAATAATCCCAAACAATTATACGACTACGCTTCTTCCGCCAATTCTCCGGAAGGAAAGCTGATACAAAAAAACACTAATCCATTGGTAAGGGCGATTGTGAAAATCAGTCGTACAACCAATGCGTTATTTTACTTTCCTTTCCTGGATGATATCATTAATGGCAAGCAATCCATTGACAGTATAAGAAAGCTAATTGGCGATGGCGAACGAAGAATGGATACGTTAGGGTACTTTAAATTACTGGTGAAAACGGAAGTTAACTATCAGCAACGCCTGATTGCGAAAGATACGCCTGTGGCGATGTTTGGTGTAAACGGACTTCGGGAAATGCTGCAAAAAAAAGCGATCGAATATTTCATCACACCCATTAATGAATTGCATGAACAAAACAACCTTTCCATCCGGATGAAGGCCATCGAACCTTTGTCGGCCCAGGATATTTATTATGTTATTGTAATGGGGGAAAACGATATCTATACTTCCAGCTACAAACATAGTTTTGCCAGGCTGCTGCAAAAAATGGGCCCAACACCAAGAGGTGACGAATTGATGCTGAGTGTAAATATGGATTTCTTCAGGAAATTTATAAAGATGGCAGCTAATTTTAACCAATTGGATGTTTTTTTAAAAACCATGCCGCAAGAAAAAGCCACCGTGTTGATGAAAGCATTTGTAGCCAATCTGGACAAATCAGCCAACCTGGAAGATGCGGTGGATGTAGCCGATAGTTACAGCAGTATCAGAGACACGGCGCTGTTGCAAACCATTTTAAAAAATGTGAGTACCAACGAACAACGCAGTCTGAATGATAACAACAACCGGGGCAAAATTATTTATAACCTGCTAAAAACAATTTTCCACTCTGCTGATAGCAGCAGTGTTGACCTTACCAGTGAAATCGGTATCCCTTCAATTTATTCCATCGAAAATAAATACTTGAGAGACGACAGTGGGCGAATTGTGCAGCAGGTGTTTTTTTACGGTGACGAGGATGGCAAAACCAACTTTGCCGGGTTTATGAATTCGTTTAATACCAAAGAGTGGAAGATAACCCAGCAAAAGGAATGGGTTGAAATAAGGTCCCTAAAAGGGACAAAGGTGTGGATATATGCCAACCTTCCTTTAAACAGCGATAACAACCTGGACGATACAGCCCAGGCACATTTAACCAGGTATTTAGATAAAAAAAACATTGTGCCGTCCATTGTAATTCACCGCGGCCACAGTTATTGGCTGCCAGGCACCATCAATAGAATGGCCGGAAGCGCCAAAATAATTGTACTCGGATCTTGTGGGGGATATAAAAATTTAAGTAAGATTTTAGCCATTTGTCCTGAAGCGCACATTATCTCCACCAAAGAAATTGGCAAAGGAGATATTAACCGGCCAATTATAAATTACCTTAACCAGGCGTTGGTGAGTGGCAATACCATTGTATGGAAAGACATGTGGGCGGCTTTAAACAAAGTTTTTTATGCGGATGTCAATAAAGAAGTACGCGAAAGCTGGGATGATTATGTGCCACCGTACAGAAACCTCGGTGCAATATTTATTAAAGCCTACAATAAAAAAACTGAAATGCAATAAGCTTTCACAACAGGTAGTTGAATAATATGGGCCGCAACAGGGCCTGCGACAGAAGTTAAATTATTAACTTTACCGTATGACGGAAAAGGCCAAGCCAAAAACTATTTTTAATTTCTCATTGCTTCGGAGGGTTTTTCGGTTTGCATCACCTTACAAAAGCAAATTTTACTGGTCGCTTTTTTTAGCTATTTTTTTAGCGGTTATTTCGCCGGTGCGTCCCTGGCTTATACAACTTACCATTAATAAAGGATTAAAAGCTGGTGCTCATTTTTGGTTTCTAAAGGGCGCAGCGTCTGTCCTTATAGGTATCACAGTTATACAACTGCTGTTATTATTAATTGAAACTGTTTGCCGGTTTATTTTCACATTTTTCACGGCATCGCTGGGCCAAAGCGTAGTGAAGGATATGCGGGTAACAACCTACAAAAAAATAATCAGCCTTAATCTTTACCAGTTTGATACAACCCCCATCGGCACCCTTACTACCCGTACTATTAATGATATCGAGTCTATCAATGATATTTTCAGCGATGGATTAATTCCAATCATTGCAGACCTGTTGTCGATTATTGCGGTGCTGGTATATATGTTTTTTGTTAGCTGGAAACTAACGCTTATTTGCCTGGCTCCATTTCCTGCCCTGATTGTGGCTACCTATTATTTTAAAGAAAGTGTAAACAGATCTTTTATTAGGGTACGCAATGCAGTAGCCCAGTTAAACGCCTTTGTACAGGAACACATTACGGGTATGGGCATTGTACAGGCTTTTGCTGCAGAAGGGCGGGAGTTTGAGAAATTTAACGCCATTAATAAGGAACATCGTAACGCTAATGTAAAATCAATTTTCGCTTATTCGGTTTTTTTTCCGGTGGTAGAGCTGGTATCGGCACTGTCTGTAGGTTTACTGGTTTGGTGGGCTGCAAAAGAGTCATTGCATTTAGATGCTTTGGGTAAAGCGGAAATGGTTGGTATCATTACTTCTTTTATACTTTGCCTTAATCTGTTATTTCGCCCGCTAAGAGTAATTGCAGATAAATTCAATGTATTGCAAATGGGCATGATCGCAAGCGAAAGAGTATTTAAGATACTGGACAATACCGACGTTCCCAACCCTGCGTCACCAACTGGAATAACCAAAAATAAGATAACCGGTGCACTTGAATTTGACAAAGTATGGTTTGCTTATAGTAATGAAAATTATGTGCTTAAAAATATATCATTTCAAATAAAAGCTGGTGAAACGCTTGCTATTGTGGGTAATACAGGGAGTGGCAAAACGTCTATTATTAGCCTGGTAAACCGTTTATACCACATTCAGAAAGGGACTGTAAAAATTGATGATACCAATATTGAATTGTATGACCTGTTTTATCTGCGCAGCCGGATAGCAGTTGTATTGCAGGATGTATTTTTATTTAGCAGTTCGGTGTACGACAATGTTACCCTCCGCAATAATGAAATAAAAATGGAACAGGTGATAGAGGCCGCAAAAATGATTGGCATTCATGAATTTATTATGCAATTGCCGGGTGGATATGATTACAACGTAATGGAACGTGGTGCTACACTATCGCTTGGCCAGCGCCAATTGCTGTCTTTTGTCAGGGCTTTATTGTACGATCCCGCAATTTTAATTTTAGACGAAGCAACTTCATCAGTGGATACAGAAAGTGAACAGTTGATTCAGTACGCCATTGATAAATTAATTGCCGGCCGCACTTCCATTGTAATTGCACACAGGTTGTCTACCATCCGCAAGGCAACTAAAATAATGGTACTTGATAAAGGAGAAATAATGGAAATCGGCTCTCACAACGAATTGATTGCAAAAAAGGGTTTTTATTATCAGTTACATAAGATGCAGTTTGAAAAACAAAACGTTACTGATCTACCTGTTTAGCCTAAGTAGAGGAATGCGCTCTTTTTTTGAAATATTATATAAGTGTTGTATAAAAATACGCCGATTGCTACGTGACACCTTTTACCATAATTGGCGATTGTTAGGTTATCTACGGGGACAAAATTCAAAAACTGTTGCTAATTACAGTAGGGTTGGTGGCGGTTAAAATTCCCGAATAAATTCTGTTTCCTCCTCCTTCATTTATCTGCTAAACCCCTATCTTTGCGCCAAATTTTAGGTACGACATGGCATTAAAGAGCATCAAAACTATACTGGTACTGGTTTTCAGCGCAATATTACTCTCAGCCTCTCACAAGGTAATGGCACAGGGTAACGAAGCAAAATCAGCTGAAGAAGCGGGAAACGAGCAAAAAGAAGGCTTCAATGCAAAAGAGGTAATCTTTGGCCATATTATGGATGCCCATGAGTTTCATTTTTTAGAATTTAAAGGAAGCGATGGACAAAAGCATCCGGTTTCCATTCCACTTCCGGTTATTTTGTACTCACCTCAAAAAGGCATTTCTGTATTTATGTCATCTGCTTTTGAACACGGAGAAAAAGAGGTGAATGGCTATAAAATAAATGAAGAAGGGAAAATTGTCGCAACTGAAGAGGGTATAAAAGTGTATGATTTTTCGTTAACCCGTAACGTGGTACAAATGCTGTTGGCGTTGTCATTGCTGGTTTGGTTAATGATAAGTGTAGCCAAAACATATGCTACTGGTAAGGGCGTTAGTTCAGCGCCAACGGGCAAACAAAACATGGTAGAGGTATTGGTATCCTTTGTTAGGGATGAAGTTTGTAAACCGAATCTCGGGCACAAATCAACCCAGTACCTGCCTTACATGCTAACCGTATTCTTCTTTATTTTAATCAATAGCCTGGTTGGTTTAATACCTGGTACTGCTAACGTAACGGGTAATATTGCTTTTACCATTGTGCTGGGGTTAATATCTTTCGTAGTAATTCTTGCCAGTTCAAACGGGCACTATTGGGGGCATATTTTTAACCCGCCGGGAGTACCTGGTTTTGTAAAGCCTATTTTGATATTGGTTGAATTCTTAAGTGTTTTTATTAAACCTTTCGCATTAATCATCAGGTTATTTGCTAATATGGTGGCCGGGCATATTATCATCATTTGCCTTATTTCACTTATTTTTATTTTTGCCCAAATAAATCCGGCTATTGGCTGGGGAGCTACAATTTTTTCAGTTGCATTTACCATTTTTATTTATTTTATCGAAATACTGGTCATTTTTTTACAAGCCTTTATCTTCACCGTGCTCACCGCAGTATTCGTGGGACAGGCTTTTGAAGGAGAACACCCAAAAGATGATCAGATTCATGAAGATGCAATAATCATTTAATCGTTTATTTTTTAATCATTATAAAACACAAGTATGAGTTTAATGACCGTTTTTTTAGCAAGTGCAGGTCCGCTGGCTAACGCAGGTGGTGCTGTTGGTGCCGGTTTGGCAGCAATGGGTGCTGGTATCGGCATCGGCCAGATTGGTAAAGGCGCTGTTGAAGCGATTGCCCGTCAGCCCGAAGCTTCTAATGATATCCGTGCAAACATGATTCTTGCGGCTGCTCTTGTAGAGGGTGCTGCGCTGTTTGCGATCATCATTGGTTTCCTTGCAATGGTATTGTAAAGTGTTTAAATTTTGATTACCCGGAATACCTATCTATAACAAATAGCAATCCGTTTAATTGAAATTTTGCAACTCATTACTGCATCCAAAGTACAGGACGGAGGATGCAGTAATTTTAAAAACCGAAAACGGTTTTTCCGGCTGGTAAACAGCGATAAAATTGATAATAATATTTTAAATAAATACTCCCTTTTGCGGGAGATAGGAGGGAACAAAAAATGCAGTTATTAACACCGGATCTGGGATTACTAATTTGGACGCTATTAGCGTTTCTAATCGTTTTCTATATCTTAAAAAAGTTTGCATGGCCTGCAATTATAAAAGGCCTTAGTGACCGGGAGGCTAACATCGCCGGATCTATAGCCACTGCTGAAAAAATAAAGCTTGAAATGGCTCAGTTGAAAAACGAAAACGAAGCTTTTATGGTAAAGGCCAGAGAAGACAGAGCAGTGATGCTGAAGGAAGCGAAGGATACGAAGGATAGGATTATTAGTGAAGCACGTGAACAGGCAAAAGAAATAGCGGCAAAAATTGTAGCGGATGCTCAGGTTACCATCAATGAACAAAAAATGGCGGCTATTACTGAAATGAAAAATCA
>JANYFI010000519.1 GCA_025362765.1 Ferruginibacter sp.
TGATTTTTATTGAGGTATTTTTTAGCAACATCCTGTATATCCTGGCGGGTAATTTTTCTTAAATCTTCCAGCTCTGTATTGATATTGTTGGTGTTTTTAAAAAAGGTATATCCATCCGCCAGGTTTTCCGCCACACCGAGCATCTTGCTGTTTTTGCCGATGAAATCATTTTCAAACTGGTTTTGTAATTTGGTAAATTCAGTTTCGCTAATCAAGCTGGTTTGCAGCTTAGCTACCTCCTCATTCATATCACTTAACAGGGTATCCAGCGGAGTATCATTGTTGGGCAATGCGTAAATAATATAGGCGCCATAATCTTCTAAAGAATAATTGAATGAACCCACCTGTACAGAATTCTTTTTATCATCTACCATTTTTTTAAACATACGGCTGCTGTTGCCCTGGCTTAAAACTGCGCTGGCCATTTCGAGCGCTTTTGATTCTTTGCTGGTTTCGCCCGGCACACGGTAAGCGGCTAATATTGCCGGTATCTGGATGTTGTTGTCATAGGCGGTATCAATAATTTCAGTAGTGATGGGATCTTCTTTCGCTGTGGTTCTTTCAATGGCCGGGCCTGATGGGATATCGGCAAAATAGCTTTCTACCAGTGTTTTTGTTTTGGCGATATCAATATCGCCGGCAATCACCAGTACAGCGTTATTGGGGGTATAATATTTTTTATTAAATGCTTTAAATTCATCTAAGGTAGCGGCATCAAGGTCTTCCATGCTGCCAATAGGAACCCAGTGATAAGGATGTTTTGTAAACAAAACTTTCATGATAGCACTTAAAAAATTACCGTAAGGCTGGTTATCTACCCGCAATCTTTTTTCTTCCTTCACCACTTCGTTTTGCGTTTTTACTCCTATTTCGTTTATTACAGGATGCATCATTCGTTCGCTTTCCAGCCATATGCCGGTAGCCAGTTGGTTGGAAGGAAACAATTCGTAGTAAAAGGTACGGTCCTGGGTAGTATTGGCGTTATTCTCCCCGCCGTTGCTACTCACAATTTTCATAAATTCGCCCCGTTTAATGTTGTCACTGCCTTCAAACAACAGGTGTTCAAAAAAGTGCGCAAAACCTGTGCGCCTGGCCTGCTCATCTTTACTGCCTACATGATACATTACAGATACCGCCACCACTGGGGCTGATTTATCCTGGTGTAAAACTACATGTAAGCCATTTTTTAAATCATATTCGGTGTAGGCGACTTTTTGCCCCTGCGCCGAAACGCTGGTTACCAGCAGGAAAAAATAAAAAATTCTTGTTTTCATAATTTTTTTTAATTGAATGTTAAAATTAGGGTGTTATTCATATGTTCAGTAAGCATTTTTAAAATATTGATAAGCGGCAGAATAACAGCGTGTTTACTTTCACTGCCAGCTAAACATCAATAACAAGGCGTTTTGCTTTAAGCCTTCAGCTTTCTGCCTTTTGCCACAACTTAATCAACAATTTTTTAATTCATTTTTATTGGTGAAATTCGTGCATGATGAAGGCAACAGTGTATAAAAGTACCGGAAGCTGGTATGTGGTACAAAATGAGGAAGGAACTGTTTTAAATGCCCGCATATTGGGCAAGTTTAAAATGGATGGATTAACCAGCACCAATCCAATCGCAGTGGGTGATATAGTATCCATTGAAAAGGAAAATGAATTGGAAGGATCTGTTACCATTACTGAAATTGATGATCGGCGGAATTATATTACCCGAACTTCGCCTGCCAATAAACACAAGCACCATATCATTGCTTCTAATATTGATCAGTCGTTATTGTTTGCCACATTAAAAGATCCGAAAACATCACAAGGTTTTATGGACAGGTTTCTGATTAGTTCAGAAGCGTATCATATTCCTTCTATTATTGTATTTAATAAAATGGATTTGTACAAGGAAAAAGAAATGGAAAAATTTGACGAAGTGAAATCCATTTATGAAGCCGTTGGCTACAAGGTGATGGGTATGAGTATAGAAAAAAAACAGGGTGTGGAAGAAGTGAAAAATTTATTGAAAGACAAAACCACCTTGCTGAGTGGTCATAGTGGCGTTGGCAAGTCTTCCTTTATCAATACTATTTTTCCAGAGCTGTTGTTAAAAACGCAGGACGTGAGCGGCTGGAGCGGCAAAGGCTTACACACTACTACTTTTGCTGAAATGTTTAACCTGCCTTTTGGTGGTCGTGTAATTGACACACCCGGCATAAGAGAGTTGGGCTTGGTAGATATTCCCAAACAGGAATTATCTCATTATTTCCCCGAAATGCGCAACCTCATCAATGATTGCCAGTTTAACAATTGTATGCATACCAATGAACCAGGCTGCGCTGTAAAGTCGGCTGTGGAAGAGGGTTCCATTCACATGGACCGTTATATCAGCTACTGTACTATTCTTGATAAAATAGAAGATAAATCCTATTAAATATACTGATTTAAAAGGAGTGTACTCATTATTTCAATTCGCAATATCCGCGTAACAGGTGTATTAACATTAGTAAGCCCGTTGCTCCAGGAAATGGGCAATTTCCAACACGGCATTGTTTTCCTGCTGTAAGCTTTTTATGTGTTGCGGAAATATAGATACGCCGTTAAATACATTGTAATGGAGCGTTAACAGGTGGTTTTTATAATGAAAATCCCAGTCGAGGGTTTCGCAGTCATCTACTTGGTTTAAAAAATTAATCTGCAGGCCGGTGGCCAGTGTTTCTGCAATGGCGTAAAATTTAGATACGCCGCAGTTATCGTCAATAACTGCTTCCGTATTGCCGGATTGTGTTTTTAAATGGTAACACATGGGGGTTAAAGGTTTAGGGGTTCGGGAAAATATTTGCTGGTATAATTATTTATTTTTGTGTAAAATCGAACTGTTTCAATAAATTTTTCTGCCGCCCTTATATTTCGATTTGTTGTTCGCCTTGATGGCCTTTGCTGCATCGCCATCTTCCGCAACTAATTTTTCGGCGCCTGTACTTCTTGCATTGCCCGGGCAACCATATTTTTCTTTTTTCTGAAAAACACTTAATACAGCGCAACTGCTGGTGCTGGCTATATAGCCAAAGCAAATAAGTAGGGTAAAAATTTTTTTCATAGTATTCGGATTGGACAAAAAAAACTACGGTGCTTACAACTTACCACTTAATTTCCAACTCACTTAAACCACCCGCTGTACATTAAATAATTATTGGCTATCCTGTTTATTTCGCCGTTGATTAGCTCCTCACTGATATTTTTTATTTTTTTTGCCGGCACGCCTGCATAAATGCAGCCGGGCTCAATGATGGCATTTTCCAGTACAACTGCTCCCGCAGCAATAATACAATTGCTGCCCACCTGCACGTTATCCATCACAATAGCGCCCATACCAATCAACACATTGTCTGCTATAACGCATCCATGTACGATTGCATTGTGTCCGATGCTTACATTATTTCCAATAATTGCTTTCGTTTTTTGGTAAGTGCAGTGAATTACCGCTCCGTCCTGTACGTTTACCTTATTACCCATGATGATACTGTTTACGTCGCCGCGTATCACTGCATTAAACCACACACTGCAATCGTCGCCCATCACTACATCGCCTACAATAGTAGCATTGGGAGCAATAAAACAATTGTCGCCCATGATGGGGAACACACCTTTTACGGGAAGAATTACTGGCATATTTTTTAATTTTTTATTTATAGAAATTTATTTTTCATAACGGTACTCCATAGCGAATTATGTTGCAGGTTTTTTATCAGCCGGAAAATGACATTGCTGCCTTCGGGAATAAAGCCTACAGTATACCCTCAACAATTCGTCAAAATCTCCACTTAAATATTCTGCGAATATCAAACTTTCTAAACGAAATTTGCAGCCTATGACGCAGCGGCAGTTATTTCTTCAACACGTAGGACAAACATCGCAGGAACCCCTTGCGCTTGAAATTGTAAAAGCCAGTGGTAGCAGCCTATTGGATATTAACGGCAAAAAATATATTGATTTAATTGCTGGAATCAGTGTTTGCAACGTAGGCCATTGTCATCCCAAAGTGGTGGCGGCTATTCAACACCAGGCGGCACGATACATGCACATTATGGTATATGGCGAACTGGTGGAAACACCACAAGTAGCGTATGCTACACTGCTGGCCAAACATTTACCGAGCTCACTCAATTCGGTTTTTTATACGGCCAGTGGCAGCGAAGCAACCGAGGGGGCAATGAAGTTAAGCAAGCGGTTTACCCGCCGTACCCAAATCATCTCTTTCAGCAATTCCTATCATGGCAGCACGCAGGGAGCGTTAAGTATTATGGGAGATGAGTATTGGCGAAATGCTTTCAGGCCTTTATTGCCGGATACGATGCAACTCAATTACAACTCTTTTGACGATCTGCAACACATCACAGAACTAACGGCTTGTGTAATTGCAGAAACAGTACAGGCCGAGGCGGGCGTGATAGTGCCGAAAAACAACTGGTTAACGGCATTGCGCAACCGTTGTACCCAAACAGGCACGCTGTTGGTATTGGATGAGATACAATGTGCCTTTGGCCGCAATGGTACGTTGTTTTCGTTTGAACAATTTAATGTAATACCTGATATTCTTTTATTAGGCAAGGCACTGGGCGGCGGAATGCCGTTGGGTGCTTTTGTGGCTGGTAAGAAAATAATGGATTCGCTTTCTCATAACCCTGTATTGGGACATATCAATACGTTCGGCGGCCACCCTGTTAGCTGTGCCGCAGGAATGGCGGCGCTGCAGGTGTTGTTGCAGGAAAATTTAATGGATTCAATAAAAGAAAAGGAACAACTCTTTCAGTCAATGCTGCAACATCCCCTGATAAAAGCAGTACGCAGTTGCGGTTTAATGATAGCGGTTGAGTTTGACAGTTTTACTACCAACAAAAAAATAATTGACGCTTTAATTGAAGAAGGGGTGTTTACCGATTGGTTTTTATTTGCTTCTAATTGTTTGCGCATAGTGCCGCCGTTGGTAATTACCAACGCAGAGATAACAGCTGCCTGCGAAAAAATGATTACGGTGCTCAATAAGATAGGAGCTATAAAGTTGATTAGCGCAGTATAATTATTGCCTGATTTATGGGCGCAATAGAAATACAGACTTGCCATTTACAGTAAGCATTTCCTTGTG
>JANYFI010000522.1 GCA_025362765.1 Ferruginibacter sp.
ATCGACCATTTTTTGCACCTCACCGGCTTTGATGCGGCACTGGAAAATGCAGACCTTGTAATTACCGGCGAAGGCAGTATTGACAGCCAGACCTTGCAGGGCAAAGCGCCTTTTGGTGTGGCAAAACGGGCAAAAAAAAAATCAGTTCCCGTTATTGGTATTGCTGGAAAAGTACCCTTGCATCCCAATGAGCAATTGCAACAATACTTTGATGTATTGATTCCCATCAGCCATGAAGCAATGGATATACAAACTGCTATGGATCATACTTATGATAACCTGGTACGTTCTGCAAAGTTGCTGGGGGATTTGTTGAATATGCAAAAAGACAATGCTACGTTTTGATAAAAAATTCAACAGGTTGATCTCATTATTTTTTCAACCCGATATATTTTCTCGCCAAAACAATGTCATCAAAATAAACAATATTTTTTTCTGCAGCGCCTTCGTTGGCACGTTCTTCAGATACATACCATTGCAGGCTTAGCTGATTTATTTTCAACGTATCAACTGTTCTGAAATTAAATCCTTCAAAGGGTTTTGGATGAGTATTTCCATCACCATCACTGATAAAATGTTCTCCTCTCCAAGTGCCGGAGGGTTGTCCATTTATCCACTCTCCTGTTTTGACGCCGTTTATCCACATCGCCATTTCACCATTGCTTTTTCCTGGATCATTTAGTTTAACGTGTGCTTCCACACATACCCAATTATTTCTTTCAAATGGCTGCTGGTGGCCCGCTTTAAATACATTGCCATAATAGGCATTGGGGCCACGGGAGGTATCCGGATCGCCCCGGTAAGTTTGCCAGCTGTGCATGCCCTGCCAGTAATTATAAAAATTCCATTCATCCTCTTTTGTAGGTTCAATACCCAGTACAAAATATTTATTTGCACCAGGTTTCTTTCCTGCCTGTCCACCAAAATATGGAACTGGATAGGATATTATTTTTACAAAATGATGAGGTGTTACATTCGTCCTGGGGAACCATGCATAGAAACGGAGATACACTTCATCTTCACCTTTTGGAAGCCGGAAGATTACATCGCCACCGGTATTTAAGTGTTTGGTAGCTGTTATCCGCAACACTTTTGATTGGGTGGATAATGAATCGCCGTTTACAATATCACATACGTCACAAAATGATGTCCAGCCTTCAAATCCATTTTCAAATGAAGAACTGAAGATGACTGATTTATCAGATGAAATATTATGATCATCCGGATACTTTGAAGCTATGCCGCCGGCAGCTAATTTGTATTTTATAAAGCCCGTATTGCTACCCGTTGTTTTACCAGAACTGCATGCAAAAAAACAACCGGCCAATGGAATGACTATCGAGAAAATAAAACTTGCTTTTTTCATATTTACCTGCTTAAGGCTTGTTCGCCGTAATAGATATTTTCCCCATGCTGTACCAACCATCTGCCAACTTTCCTTTAATAGCAAGGTTAATTTTTGGCTCCAGTAATTGATCATCTACAATGGCAACCTGCAGCTCATATTCTCCTGCTGGTAATTGACCTGGATAAACGGCATCATCATACATATTGTCACCAGGCAACCACTCCTTTACTTTTGAATGGGTAATAAAAACCTGGCTGTATGTATCATTTTTTAAACGGACAGCGAATTGGTAATCTTTATAACAGGGTGCAACACCTTTATTTTCCCACCAGGATTCAAAACTTATTTTTCCATTTTGGTTAATGGTGGAAGGATAACTAAAGCGCCTTAACACAAAACGGTAACCCATTTTTTTTAACCAGTCATCTATCATTGGATTCCATTTTTTTGGTATGGCAGATGACTTGCCATTAAACGATGACATGTGCCATTTAAGCGACTGATCTATGATGTATTTCACCTGGTCATCAGAATATTTTTCTTCCGTATCCCATGTATCAAAAAAGCCGCATATCTCAAAAGATACCGGAGCTTTTTTCCATGCATCCTGCATATTGTATTCAACAATGGTTTGCGGATAGTAATCGAACATGTGCGTCCAGCCATTTTGCGTGGCTGCCCAATAACCAAGATCACCCAGGCAATCCTGTCGCCAGCCAATAGGCGCTTTTGCATTCAGTTTTAAATATTCAATGTGCTTTTTACCATGCAACAAAGAAATAAGGGGTGTTTTTTTGAATGTTTCAATATAGGGATCCATCAGGTTTTGCATGGTTTGTGGTAACAGGAGTTCGGTACCGCCACCTTCACCTGCAGATCCAATAATTGAAGCATCAATACTTTCCAAATCAGGATGACCATCGTACCGTTGCCCTAATGCCCTTATCATTGCCCCAAAATATTTTGCGTATCTCGCATCTTCCGGGTCTACCAGCCACTTCGGTGTTGCAAATTTCGTATTTGGCCCCACCATTTTTCTATACCAATCCGGAACGTCCTGGGGCGCTTCATCATCATCACTTCTGTACGGTGAAATACGCAGCATTAAAGTTTGCTTTCTTTTGTGTGCTATGTTCAGTAATGCATCAATAAAATCCCAGCGGTATTTACCCTGCTCAGGTTCTATCAAGCGCCATTGTATACGGAAATAAGCAATGGAAGTAACAGGATGATTTTTATTCGCTTGCTCACTGGCTTTACCAAAGGCATTAATATCTGCGTCGTTTAATACATCATGAAAGGCAAGGTTATCGCCGTTAAACATTTGAAAAGTAGTAAGGCCCATGCCTGGATTAATCAATACATCATTGATTTCAACCGGGCGGATAATTATTTTTTTTTGAGCAAAAGCTCCATACATAAACAATGTGGTACACAGAAGTAAGCTATACAATTTAGCCAGGCGATAAAACATAGGAAGATATTTTTTTGTTGTTCCAATAAATCTACAGAATCACGAAGCATCCGGCCATGATAAATCATGCCGTCATAAAAAAGGAGATACTACTTACTTTTCAATAATTACCTTATGCTCAGGCCCGGTTACCCCGGCTAAATTTACAATGCGAAAGAGCAATTCATTTGTATTATTTTTTAAAGGCACTTCCACGTTAGTGGTAACATCTTTCCAATCTGATTCGGGTGATTCTTTTAACTGGTAACTCTTTAAGTTCGGCGTAACTGAGTTTAAAACAATCAGTGCTTTACTGCCTTCTATTTTTACTTTTGTTTCAATGGTGTTAGGCGTCCATTCTATGGCACTGCGATTGGCTATCAAAATCATGTGCGGTGTATTGTAGGCCCAGTGAGGTTTTCCATCCCATATCCAGGACGAATATTTTAAAACCCATACCTGGATATGGGATGGAAAACCTCACTGGGCCTACAATA
>JANYFI010000599.1 GCA_025362765.1 Ferruginibacter sp.
GCTATTGTTTCTTGGGCTATTGTTTTTCTTCAATAAAAAAAATAAGCAAAACAGTTTACTAACACAAGAGGTGCCATCTTTGTAATAATTTAACAGCGAAAGATTATTATAAATTTAATACGCTGGTTTAATTGGTTACCATGATAGCATTTAATTTCACCTCTTTTAGAACTTCAAAATAGCATGGCATTGTTTAAAAATAAAGTAATTGTAAGAGATATAAGCTGGCTTTCGTTTAATAGCAGGGTTTTACAGGAAGCAGCAGATGAAACCGTACCGTTGAGGGAGAGGATAAAATTCCTGGGCATATTTTCTAACAACCTCGATGAATTTTTTAGGGTACGTGTGGCTACATTAAAACGCATGATTGAGGTTGGAAATAAAGGCAATATGCACCTGGAAGCATCGCCACGCATGATTTTAGAAGAAATACAGGAAAGAATATTAGGACAGCAAAAAGAGTTCGACAGGATATGGAACGAAATATTGCGGGAACTAAAAAAACAAAAAATTTCCATCATAAATGAGAAGCAATTAAACAGGGCGCAGCAACATTACATTACCGACTATTTTAATGAAGAAATACGCAGCAATATTGTGCCTTTGATGATAGAGAGCATACAGGCTTTTCCTACGCTAAGCGACAAATCTATTTACCTGGCCTGTAAAATGAGTAAAAAAGATAAGAGCATACCACAGCGGTTTGCCCTGGTATCTGTACCGGCAAGGCGTTTGAGCCGTTTTGTAATTTTACCTTCCAAAGAAAACGAGCACCACATAATTTTATTGGAAGATGTTATCCGTTTTTGCCTGCCTTATATATTCTCTTATTTTGGCTACGATGTATTTAGTGCACATATTATTAAGGTTACCCGAGATGCGGAAATTGATATCGACAATGATGCAGCCACATCACTTACTCAAAAATTAGAGAAAGGCCTTAAGAACCGGCGTAAAGGAAAGCCGGTACGTTTTATTTTTGATAAGGAGATTGATGCTTCGCTGCTAACCTACCTGGTAAAACGGCTCGGCTTATCCGGACAAGACAATTTATTGCCTGGCGGAAGGATACACAATTTTAAAGATTTTATCGATTTTCCAGAGTCTGTTTTTAGCATTAAAAGTGCCCGTAAAAAACCGTTCCTGCATCCTGCTTTAAAAAACCAAAACCGGGTTACGGACATAATCTTAAAAAAAGATGTGCTGCTTAGTTTTCCCTACCATTCGTTCGATAGCATGATTGACCTTTTGAGGGAAGCTGCTATTGACCCTGATGTAAAAAGTATCAAAATAACTTTTTATCGCCTTGCACCACGTTCCAAGATAATTAACGCTTTAACCAATGCCGTGCGTAACGGAAAATCGGTTACGGCAGTAATTGAATTAAAGGCCAGGTTTGATGAAGAGGCCAACCTGGAATGGAAAACAACTTTAGAAGATGCCGGCGTGAAAGTGTTTACCGGCGTGCCCGACCTTAAAGTACACGCCAAGCTTTGCCTTATAAAAAAGATAGTGAATGGAAGGACTATACACTATGGTTTTGTAAGTACCTCCAACATTAACGAACGTACGGCAAGGGTTTATGGCGATCATTGCCTGCTAACATCCGACCGTTTTATAATGGCCGACGTAAACAGGATTTTTCATTACCTGGAGCAGCCCAAAACAAGGCTGCATGTACTGAAGGCCTGCAAGACTTTAATGGTGAGCCCTGTAAATATGCGCAGGAACCTGATACAATTAATTGACAGGGAAATAAGGTCGGCCAGCTTAAAAAAGAAGGCAGCCATAACCATTAAATTAAATTCGCTAAGCGATGAATTGCTGATTGATAAATTATATGAAGCAGCTAGGGCTGGCGTAGAAATAAAGATGGTGATAAGGGGCATTTTTTGTATGCTCACAGAAAATAAAAAATATAAAATACCGATACATGCAGTGAGTATTGTAGATGAATATTTGGAACATGCCAGGATACTAGTTTTTCACAATGGAGGCAAGGAAAAAGTATTTATTTCATCAGCAGACTGGATGGTACGGAACCTTGACCACAGGGTGGAAGTAACCTGTCCCATTTTTGATAAGGAAATCCAGGCGGAACTAAAAAATATCCTTCAAATTCAATTAAGCGATAACATTAAAGCCCGCAAGCTGGATATCGCATTGAGCAACCAATACATTAACCCACGAAATACTAAAAAAATACGCAGCCAGGTAGAGACTTATAATTACCTCTATCGTAAATTATCAAGCTAAACCACATCAATATTTTCTGATAACCATTTAGTAGCGGATTACAATTTATATTTGTACATAACCATCATTATAAAACATTTGAAATATTGAGATTAGCAGCAATAGATATTGGCAGCAACGCAGCACGGCTTTTAATAACCGATGTAGTGGCAGCCGAAAAAAGCATACCTGTATTTAGTAAGATAAATTTGGTAAGGATACCGCTACGGCTGGGCTTTGACGTTTTTGAGCTGGGCGTAATATCGAAACAAAAAATAGAAATGCTTTTGCAGACTATGAAAGCGTACCGCCATTTATGCAATGCCTACGAAGTAAAATATATTAAGGCCTGCGCCACCAGCGCCATGCGGGATGCGCGGAACTCCGTAGAAATTATACGTTGCGTAAAACAAGAAACTGCTATAGAAATTGAAGTAATAACCGGAGATATGGAAGCCGGCCTTGTATACGAAAACCATGTGGC
>JANYFI010000670.1 GCA_025362765.1 Ferruginibacter sp.
GTTCCGGGCATTACATTCACAAAGTCAACGATAAATTCTGCATGGCTATGCGTAATTATTGCGAGGTTGGCGTACTGGCCTTCCGACATATCTTCTGATATTTCAATGTTGATTTGATTGGGAACCTGCTGATCGGACATATCTAAAATTTAAAGTGGTTACGGTAATTAAAATTATTACTATCAGCAAAAGTATGAAATAGCACGTATAAAAATTTGCCGCTGGTGTTTTAAAAAAAGAGCACAAAAATTGCCAGCCTTCTTAAAAATAATATTGTAACTGAATCTTTATTTCAGATTTCTTATTCCCCTTTATCTCATCAAGCCCGCTGCCGACAACGTTTTTGTCTTTGTAAATGGTTTGTGCCCATCTTAACCATACAGCCATTTTTTTATTAAAAGTATAATTTAAATTGATATAGTACCTGAAACCCTTATCGTAGAAAACGGGAATGGAATAACTGTACAGTACATCATTTTCATATGCATACAGTCGGCTATCGTAGCCACCTGTTTCAAAATACTGTACACGGATATTCCCTGAATATTTTTTTAATGGCGGGTTATACAGGATATCTGCAAATGATAAAAAACCGCTTTGTGCATCGGACTCCTTTCTGTCAAACCAAATCATTTCTACCCTGTTGCGAAAACTAACTTTGTTATTTATTTTAAAATTTACCTGTGCCCGAAAATCTTGTTTTGGTTTATCCACCACGGCTGGTAAAGCCTGCAAACCAGGATTGAAATTTTTTGATTTCGATTCAGTGTGATAGCGTATATATATTTCAAGTTGTTTATTTGGTTTATAGGTAGTTTGCAACATGTAATCTTTGCCAACCGATGGCGCATCCGTTAAATATTTTAACCACGGAAATTTATACAAATCCGCATAAGCGTCTATTCGCCAAAAATCAGCCGGCCGTATACTTACTCCGCCAAATAAACCTTTTTCGTTGGTCGGCATAGTATTTTCAGTAAATGCGCTGGCGTACAACGACTGGTATTGCCGTGAAATATTACGATACAAAAAACTCAAATCAACACTTGCATCTACACTTATAAGCAGGCCATTTATAAACGCTTTATTAAAATGATTGGAAACTGCGGCCTCACCAAAAAAATGTAAGTTCATAAAAGTATAACTGTAATCAATACTATAATTACCCGGTTTATTTCCGGAAATAGCATACAGGTTATAAGGTTCTGCTGGTTTTATTACAGGAAGACTGAAATGATATTGAATGGCATTTACTCCGATATGAAAGTTGTTTATTGAAAAACCTACGTTACCGCCAACAGCAAGCTGGCGCTGTATACCTTTATCACTGGTTTCACTTTTTGTTCTGTGCAATCCTGATGTTTGCAAAGATGTAATAAAACCTTCAGTGTTTAAAGTATCACTGGCAAAATTGCCGTCTACTTTTTTGTAGGAAATAAATAACGTTGCTTCCCAGTTATTTTTTCCGATAGTAATGCCGGCACCCCGGTGAAAATTTATTTCACCTGCAGAATTATAAGGACGCAACACTGCCAATTGCTTTTTTATGCTGGTGATATCCACACTTTTTTTAAACGCCAGGCTTTGCCATTGCGTTAAGCCCTGGCCCATATTTACCGTAAAATCTCCCAGGGCCAGCTGTTTTATTATACCCATATTTCTTGCAAAAAAATGAGCTGAATAAAAATCAAATCCCTGTTTTTGTGCGCCGCTAAAAAATTGCTCCCCTGCATCTTTTTCAGCCACTACGCCATATTGCAACAGATTTTTAAATTGATATTTATAGCGCATAAAAAAATGCTGAGGCGATCCGGGATAAAAATTATTTGCTGTACTTTCATTTAACTGGTATCCTTTTGATTGCTCCGGAACCCGGGATGCTCTTAAAATAATACTATTAGCACCCCCATGCAGCCGTTCTTTAAGTGAATGCTGAAATACAAGGGTATTATTTACCGTTGTAAATGGCCGCAGTTTTTGAATCAGGATAGTATTCCAGCCTGGCACGGCCTGCAATTCATACAAATTGATAAAATTGCCCAGCAAATTTCTATAACTTAATAAATTTTGAATCTGTAGCGGAGACAAAATCACCAACTCTTTTAACTGTGTTGCATCTGCTGTATTTAAATTAAGCGGGTATTTTATAAACTGCTGCATAGATTGTAAAAAAGAATCATCTTCTGTTTCTGCATCGTCATTATTTTCCGTAACAGCCTCCAACTGATGCTCTGTTATCATGGGCGTTTCAGGTGTTTGAGCTAGTAATAATTGTGGAAGGAAAAACAAGCCAAGAAATGCAAAAAAATAACGTCCCGGCCTGACTGAGCCGGGTAAAGGAAAGGCAATATTTTTTTCAGGGCGCTGCATCAAAAGTCGTTTTAACGTGTTGCCCCACATTCATAATCAACAATAAGCCGGGAGACAAACCCAGTTGCGGATGATAACTGGCCGTAATGTCCAACCTCATATTATTCCATCCAACTCCAAACCCCGCATAACCGGCTCCTGTAGAAGATGCTATACCAACCCTCGCAAAAAACTGTTGCATAAACTGGTATTGAACACCGGTATTCATAGTAACCGGAAAATTTTCTTCTTTCACCATTTCAATGCCGATAAAAAAATGATCATTTACATCATATCCTGCTCCTATTGCAACAGCGGTTATGAGTTTTTCATTGGTTTTTGAAAATTTTCCACCGGCCGGATTATACACATGCAAACCCAAATTCAGTTTATCAGTAAGATGTATTACCGATCCGAGTTCAACTGTTACAGTACCTGAACTTCCATACCCTGCCATGTGGTAGCTGTAGTAATTAAACTGAATCCCTACATCCACTGTTTCACCTAAACTCCGGGCATACGCCAGGCCTGCCTGGCTCTCATTAAAATTTTTGAATCCCCCGTATCGTATATTAAATCCAAAATTACCATTGGCTGTAGCAACCGCTGCCGCTGCGGTATATAAGCTGGTAGCAGCCAGCATAAAGCGCCTTTCTCCATATACGCCAACAGCTACATCTTTTTGTTGCGCTAAAGCTGCCTGGTTATTAAGGTGAGATAAAACATCTGCCTGTTTGGTACTATACGCCGTGAGATTATTATATATGACGGTGATAGGCTGGCGAATTGTCTGGCACACACAGTGCACAGACACGAGCAGCAAAGGCACGACCGTAGAAAAGCTTTTTTTCAAACCGTTACAGATTTAACTATAGTAATATAACAATAATTTCCTAATTGAACTAATTTTATCAATAGTAGTTACTTTTGCACCATGCAAATTTTAGATGGAAAAATTGTATCGCAGGCTGTAAAAGATGCTATAAAAATTAAAACGGAGGCGTTAAAAAATGCCGGCAAAAAAACACCTCACCTCGCTGCTATTTTAGTAGGCAGCAACGGAGCAAGTGAAACCTATGTTGCCAGTAAAGTAAAAAACTGCGAAGAAGTAGGTTTTAAAAGTTCGCTGATACGCTTGCCAGAAAACATAGATGAAGCCACGCTCGTGGCTGAGATTGAACAACTAAACAACGATGCTGATGTAGATGGAATTTTAGTGCAACTGCCCTTACCGAAACAAATCAGCGAAGCAAAAATTATTAACCTCATTCATCCTGATAAAGATGTAGATGGTTTTCATCCCATGAGCATTGGTAAGATGGTGCTGGGGTTACCAACTTTTATTCCGGCAACACCTTATGGTATTTTGCTGATGCTGGAACATTATAAAATTGAAACAAAAAGCAAACACACCGTAGTAATTGGAAGAAGTAATATTGTGGGCAGGCCCATTAGTATTCTATTAAGCCGCAATGCCTATCCCGGGAACTGCACCGTTACGGTTTGCCATAGCCATACGCATAATTTAAAAGAGATTTGTTTACAGGCTGATATTATTGTAGCCGCTTTGGGCATACCGGGATTTTTAACCGCCGATATGGTAAAAGAAAACGCAGTAGTGGTAGATGTTGGCATAACAAGGGTAAAAGATGATACAAAAAAATCGGGCTTCGCTATTAAAGGTGATGTAGACTTTACCAACGTGGCATCAAAATGCAGTTATATTACACCGGTGCCTGGTGGGGTTGGCCTTATGACAATCGCTGCTTTACTGATGAATACTTTTAATGCCTGCGAGCAAAAGTTCCCATCCCATAAAATGGAAAAATAACGCATTCATATACATCCCGTTTTTTTAAAATGATACAAAATACCCCCACAATATCACTGCAGCTTCCCGTAATGGAACACTTTTACACCATACAGGGTGAAGGTGGCCACCAAGGAAGGGCAGCCTATTTTATCAGGCTTGGTGGCTGTGATGTAGGC
>JANYFI010000701.1 GCA_025362765.1 Ferruginibacter sp.
ATTTAATGTAAGTTTAATTGTTTCCGTATGTATATAAATCCTGCATTTTTATTTACCGAAACTGCGCCCTTTTATTTGAGATCACAAATGGGATACACAAAGCTGGATAAGTATAATATTGGCAGGGTTTTTAATTTTTTATAAAAGTTGTCGAAAGCATCAATTATTTAAAGATGTTCATTTCCTCATTATAGATAGGACTCTGTACACCTAAAAAATTTAAAACACTGTGAAATACATTGTTTTGAGACAATTCATTTGCAGGCTTTAATTGTTTTGAACTGTTATCAGATAGCCAAACTATAAAGGGAATTTCATATTGTTCTTTAGGCGCAATGCTTAAAGGTAAACCATGCATGTATAGATTTTTTTCTCCTAACGATTCACCATGATCCGAAACAAAAAGCATGGTACTTTTATAGTCTTTTAATTCTTTTAAATCTTCAATTACACTGTGTAAAATATAATCGGTATAAACAATGGTATTGTCATAAGCATTGATGAGTTCTGTATGAGAACAATTTCCTAATTCAACACTATTGCAAACGGGGATAAAGGTTTCAAATTGAGGGGGGTATTTCTTACTATAGGTAGGCCCATGACTTGTGCTCGTATGTAATATTACCAGGATTTTATTTTTTGTACTGGCTAATATTTGCTCTTTTAGATCCCCCAAAAGAACTTCATCATAATTACATTCTTCGCCTTTGCAATTTTTCATCAGCGCTTCTTTGTTTTGATAATTTTTTATATGAATGGGTGGTTCTCCCCAGTTGGTTGTTCTCCAAATAACCTCAACGCCGTTTCTATATAAATAATTGGGTAAAATTTCATACAACTCATCGGTATGTGTATGTTCTAAAATACATTTTACACCTGCGGTAGTGTAGGTAGCGCAAGAGGTAGCGTTAAAATGAAATACATTCGGTGTTTTTGAAAGCAGTGGGTTGGTGTTTTTATCGTATCCATATAAAGAGAAATTTTGGCGCCTTGCGGATTCTCCTATTACTAAGATTACGACCGATTTCTGGCTGTCTTTTATTGTAGCATTGGGTAATAAAATTTCTTTTTTATTTTCCTGATGTTTATGTGCATAAAACAGGGAAATATTAACCGTATAGCTCCAGGGCATGGCAAGTCCACCCAATGTTTTTGAATTTTTATCAATCCATAACCAATTGCTGGAATTGGCGAATATTAAGGATAGAATAAATAGTAAGGTAAGCGAAGTGATGATTAGAAATCGCTTTACTGTTACATTTATAATTTTCGCTTTAACGATATAAATGCCGGGAATAACACCCAATAAAATGATGTACAGTATTAATTTTATGGAAAAAAAACTAGTGGACTCTGCGTAATCTGTATTGAGCACATTGCCCACCATGGTTTCGTCTATTATAACGTTGTAAGTGTTGATAAAATACACTGCAATGGCATTGATAATAAAGAACAGGACTAACAAAAATTTTCCAACAAAGCGGGACAGAAAAAAAATCAGAAAAAAAACAAACGCATTTACAACCACCATTAAAATCATTAAACTAATAATGATGGTAATGCCGTTGAAGCTTTTATAATCAACGTTATTAAAAACAAATTTGTAAAAGGGAAAATGAAAAAGTAAAAAATTCAGCAAACTTATTAGTAAAACAAAATGAATTATTTTGATATTATTTTTTAACAAACGCATAAATGATTTTATAAAATGGAACAAATAAACTAATTAATGCCAGGTAAAATATTATTAAATTTTCGTCAATTATTTTAGTGATTAATGAAATGCAACAAATCAGCATCAGCAAAATAAAAAGCGGGTAGTATTTTTTATTGTTAATCCAGGTCCAGATTTTATATTTTTGGCTGATAAAAATACCTATAACTCCCGAGATGTATCCGATAATACTGCCTGTAATAACATCCAATGGATAATGAGCTCCTACACCTACTCTTGCAAACGCAATGAGCAAGCCCAACATACTGGTGAAAAAAAACCATACAATTTTATAGTTCAACTTTTTGGGCATAAAGGCAAACATCAAAACTGTAAGTATCGTAAATACAGTAATTGAGTGTCCTGATGGTAAACTGGAAAATCCAACAACCTTTTTTCCGATGATAATAAAACTGTTGTTGTCAAATACCACAGCAGGTCTTGGTACTGCAAAAAGCGGTTTTAATAAACTGGAAAATATAACAGATACTACCAATGCTGATAGTAAAGACTCCCATATTTTAGGCGCATACACAATGAAAATAGTTAAGAAAGATAAAAAAATTGAAGCATCTCCTAATTGGGTAATATTGTGTTGGATTGTTGGAAACTGGCCTAAATTATAATTAATAAAAAAGAAACTGTTTTTTTGAATTTGTACATAACTATAAGGATTTAAAGCATGGTGAGTATAAAGAAATAAAGCAATTGTAATCAACAAAAATATAGGTAAAAAAAATAAAGATGGTTTGAGTTTGGAATAATTATTAATAACAGTGGTGTTCATTGTATTTTTTTTGTTTACAGATATACCCTGATAAATTTGTTTTAAGTCGTACCTATTTTTTATGCATCAATTTCAGTATCGGCCGGTTTGCCAGGTCAAAATTTTCGTACAACGGTTACGTATTGCCGTTGGCTGGGCGTTAATTGAATTTCCATCCCCGCAAAAGTACAATAAACTAACAAATTAGCTGATATTATGATTCATAGCTCAACAGGGGATTTTAAGACCTCACTGCAGCCCAATGGCGAATAAAATATCGATGAAACGCACGCCAGCTTTACTATTGCCAATGCGTTGTGTGGGTCTGGAGTATCACGCTTGTCCGCCTTGTAATTTCACCTTATTTAACCCTGGTAAACAAAATAGTACACTTACTCATCACTGTCGTAAGTATTAAACTTTATAGTGGTGCGATCGCTGGGTTGCTATCTAAGGGAATAATAAAAACAGGGCATTGCGTCCAGGGTGGGCGTAGACTCTTTTTGTGGTAAAAATTCGCCCGAACAGCAGCTGTTAAAACCGGTAACTTATGCCGGCCTCCAGGTAAAATGTACTGCCAGTTTTTTCCTGTGACCGCTGCGAACTGCTTGTGTGATTAATGGTTCCATTGGCCAGTGTTCTGTTGGTAGTAACGGTGGTAATATAGGTAGCCGGGTTGGCAGGTAATGCAAGGGTTGGCGTTGCAAAGAAAGACCATTTGCGGCTGTCATGATATACCGATAGCGATAGTTCGGTATCCATCATTACGAGCTTACCGGCATCCAGGGTTGCAACCGTAGTAGTTACCACTACTTTTTGATTGCCTGTACCGGTAACGGTAGAATCAGCCTTTTTGAACTTACCAGTTTTTAAGACTCGGCGATTTTTATATTGTTCGTAATAGTTGCGGGTACTGAAATTACTGGTAACTCCAGGCTCCAGGCTCCACTCTTTTTTATCGCCAAAAACAAATTCATGCGAGAGGCCAAGAGTAAAAAATTTGTCGGCCTTGCCGCTGGTTAATATATAGCCACCGCCGCCGTTAAAAGCTACTGCACCAGCGATGCTATAAGAGAAAGCAGCATTCAGCTCTCCTTTGGTTTCGGATTGTACCGATACACTGGAACTATTGTAAAATGGCCTGCTGGCGCTAATACTGCCGCTGAAATTATCCTTTATTTCAAACTGGTAGCCTGCTTCCAGTTG
>JANYFI010000727.1 GCA_025362765.1 Ferruginibacter sp.
TATCAAACCAATACATTTAAATATAAAGAGATCATTAGCGCAGCATACCTGCAACTGGCAAAAACGTTTGCAGGCTTTACGCTAAAACCTGGTCTGCGACTGGAAACCACCGATATCAATGGCCACCAGCTGGTTCCAAAAGACACGGTATTTTCCATCAAAAGAACAGACCTTTTTCCTTATGTGTTTTTACAACACAACCTGTTTAAAATATTTGGTTATAAGCTCGTGGGTAATGCTATTTATCGCCGCAGTATCAAACGGCCATATTATGAAATTCTTAACCCTTATCCAAAATACATAGACCAGTATTTGTTTGACGTTGGCAATCCCACATTACAGCCACAGTTTACTACCAACTACGAGCTCAATGTAACTTTTATGAACTTCCCGGTTTTTGCGGCGGGCATTAACCAAACAAGTGATATTTTCAGCAACGTTACTTACCAGGATGATATAACTAAAATTGCTTACCGTACTTATGATAACCTGGGCAAAAACAAAGAGATTTACTTTCGGGCAGTGGGCGGACTACCACCCGGCGGCAAGTACTTTTTTTACGTAGGTACACAATACAATTACAATAAATACAATGGTGTTTATCAAAACAAGCCTTTGAACTATCAACACGGCAGCTGGCTTTTTTTTATGTACCATGAATTAAAAGCTAGCAGGACCCTTACCCTGGATGTACAAGGTTTTATGCGCACGAAGGCGCTTCAAAACTTTTATGAACTGAATAATTTTGGCGGGTTGTATGTGTCCGCAAATAAGGCGGTGTTAAAAAGAAAGGGAAATATCATTCTCTCTGTAAATGATTTGCTGCAAACAAACCATACTAATTTTGTACTGATGCAGGGAAATGTACATGCAACCGGATCAAGAGTAAATGATACCCGCAGGCTGGGCATTACCTTTCGCTACAACCTGGGCTTAAGCAAGCCTAAAAAAGAAAACAATTCTTTTGGAACACCGATTGATAGCAAGGATAATTAAGCTAATTTTTCATTGATTTAAAGAAATCTATTATCAGGTGAACAGCTTTTCTGCAACCCCAACACTTTCCGGTTTACCCACATCAACCAGCCGGTCGCCACTGTGGTCGTACCCAAGAATAACCTGTTCCGCAGCCAGGTCCAGATATGTTTCAATAATGGAGAATTTTCCCTGCTGCCGCATTAAATTAAATATGTCAGGCTGATAAATTACTACGCAACTATACGCCATTTCTTTGAGGCCTTCTTTTGACTTTCCTTGTTCAGGAAAAGTTAGCACGGGCCCTTTTTCTTCACCGCTCTGTACATTTCTCCAGCCATACAAACGGTTGACATCATCAAACAACAGTACCCTTGAAGATTTCCTGTTGGTGATACCAAAACTAACCAACTGCTCGTGTTGCCGGTGAAACGCTGTTAACTTGTGCAAATCAAGATCAGTTAATATATCCACGTTTAAAGAAAGGAAAGGTTCACTGCCTTCCAGTAAATGCCTTGCCTTTAGCAGCCCGCCGCCGGTTTCGAGGACTTCGCTTGTTTCATCGCTGATTACCACATTACTTCCCCAACCATTATTTTCCTTGATTGCGGCTGTTACCTGTTCGGCGAAATGATGCACATTTACTACCACCTCATGAATGTTGTATTGCTGCAGGTATTCGATATTTCTTTGTAATAAAGATTTGCCGTTTACCAGGGCCAGTGCCTTGGGATGATTATCTGTCCAGGGTTTAAACCGGGTACCCAATCCCGCTGAAAATATCATGGCTTTCATACAGCGTTATGCGTTGGTTTCTGTAAAATTTTGTTCAATATGGTTCACTATAATTTTTACACCATATTTATTTCGCAGGTGCCGGGCCACTGCATCAGCCGCATATACACTGCGGTGCTGCCCACCCGTACAACCAAAATTGATAGTTAAACTTTCAAATCCCCTCGCAATATAATCCTCCACGGAAATATTCACCACCGAATACACCCCATTTAAAAATTCCGGCATTTTTGTTTGTTGTTCCAGGTAATCTTTTACAGGCTTATCACGGCCAGTTAATTTTTTATAGGCATCAATTCTTCCCGGGTTTAATATGCCCCGCATGTCGAACACAAAGCCGCCACCGTTAGCGGATTCCTCTTTTGGGTAACCACTTTTTATAAAAGAAAAGCTATTTATTTTTACCTGCAGCGGCGTATCGGCTGTTGCCCTTATGGGTTCAAATTTTTTAATAATTTCATCTGCCACAATCAGGCCCAGCAGTCTTTCAAACTCAGCTAACCCAAATGCAGTTTTGTTGTTGAGCATAAACCATTTCAGGTTTCTAAGCGCCAGCGGTATGCTGGTTAAAAAATGTGCTTTTCTTTCAAACAATCCCCGAAACCCGTATGCCCCTAATACCTGCAATAAGCGAATTAATACATAGCCGTTATATTCTTCTTCAAAGCGCTTTTTATCCACGGGCTGCTGCAATACATTTTCAAGACAGTCTACATAATACTCCATCAGGTTGCTTTTCCATTCGTCGCTTAAATTGGCCTTGGCCTGCCAGAGTAAGGAGGCTACATCATACTGAACAGCTCCCTTCATGCCGCCCTGGTAATCTATAAAATTAACGGTGTCGTTGTGTACAATAATATTCCTACTTTGAAAATCGCGAAACATAAAATATTGATGTTCCGCATTTGACAGCGCTGTACTAAGTACTTCAAATTCACTTACCAGTTTTTCCTTGTCATATGCAATTTTGAGTGTGTCTAAAAAATAATATTTAAAGTATAATAGATCGCTCAAAATAGCTTGCCTGCCAAATGAGCTACTCGTGATACAGTAATTATAATCGAGTCCCTCAGCACCCTTCACCTGCAGATGTGCCAGTGCCTTTAAACTTTTTTTAAACAATGCATATACATGATCGCTGTATCCTTCTGTTTCCAAAATATTCAGTAAAGAAGTAGTACCCATATCCTGCTGCAGGTAAAGGGTTTTATTGTCATTTACTACATAAATTTCAGGAACCGGGCAGCCCGCCATTTTAAAATGCCTGCTAAAATACAGGAAGGCTTCATTTTCTTTTATGTTGTAATTGCTGGCTGCTATAAAAGAATCGTTACCCGTTTTAATTCTTCTGTATACCCTGTCTCCGCCACTTTGCGGAATAGTCTCAATACCTTCTATGGCATCATTGTTGTATTTGCTCAACAACTGTTTTATTTCGTCCATTATTAATAATAGTATTGATGATTTTGGTAAAAATAGAGTATTTTGCCCACCAGCTAACACTATTGATACTTTTTTGAAAAGCACTCAAAAAGCAGTTTTAAAATGAAATATTATCGCATAGTGTTCGTTAGGCTGCTGTTATTTGTTATTTGCAGCTAATTTTTCAATTAATGTTATACATTTAAACGTATCAAGCCTGGCAGTATACCTGCTATTTTAAAAGTCATTCTATGAAAATTACATTTTATGTTTCCCTGCTTTGTTTTGCAGCCTTTTTTTATACTCCATCAATGGCACAAAAGACTGTGGTGATAATGGGATCTTCAACAGCCGCTGGTAATGGCGCTACCAGTTATGCTACTTCTTGGGCCGGCAGGTTGAAAAGCAGCTATAACATCAATACCACAGATGGCATTGACACTACGTTTTATAATATAGCCTTAGCGGGGTATACTACCTATGACGAAATGTACACCAGTTTTATACCACCCGGCGGAAGACCAGCCCCGGACCCATTGCACAACGTAACAAAGGCATTGAGCTATAGCCCGGATATAGTAATCATTAACCTGCCCAGCAACGACGTTGGAGCCGGATTTTCAATAACAGAAACAATGAATAATTTTCGGCTGATGTACAACGCTGTGAACGCAAGCGGTGCTAAATGTTTCATCACTACCACCCAACCAAGAAACGATTATACGCTATTCCAACGCCAGACATTGTCAGATATGAAAGATTCTATCCTGGCGCAATTTGGACTTTTCTCAATTAATTTCTGGGATCAGCTGGTAACAAGTGACGGGCTAAACATGTTACGTTCAGACAGGCAGGACCCCACTACCATGATACACCCCAATGATATTGGTCATCAGTATCTTTTCGATAGTATACAGGCGAAAAAAATTTTTAGCATTATAGTGTTGCCATTGCAACTTACCAGTTTCGATGGCCGATTAAACAATAATGTAACCTACCTCAACTGGCATGCTGAACAATTGGAAGCCAACACTATATTTACAGTGGAAAGAAGTGCCGATGGGGAAAAATTCACGCCATTATTTTCAACAACGGTAACCGTCGCCACTACATCGGCCAATTTTTCGTGGACAGATAAGAATACACTGAGTGGCAAGAGTTTTTATCGGTTAAAAATTACTGAAGCCGGCGGAAGTAACTACTCAGGCACTGTCAGCATCGTTAATAATAGCGGTGCGCTAAAAATTAGCCGCATAGCAACCAGCAGCAATTCCAGTACAGTAATGGCAGATATCAGCAATACCAAAAATGAGCCCGCTTTGATAAGCATAATAAATGCTGCCGGCGTTGTTATAAAGAAAACAAAGCAAAACCTTATGGCACCTTCCACCAGCATAAGTTTGTCTATACCTCATTTTGCAGCGGGCACCTACTTTTTAAAAGTAACCACCAGCAATGGTGCTGGTGCTATTAAAGGATTTATAAAATAAGCCAACCCAATACCTTTCTGCGCCCGAAACCTGAGGGGTTTCGGGCGTTTTTGTTTAACTCTAAGTAATTCCTGTTCTGGTTTTTGTTGAGGGAGTGAGCGTAATTATTTTTATTGTTCGATATTACATCCTAAAATTAAACGATCGACACATGAAAAAATTCCTTGCCTTTATTTTACTGATTTTTATCTATACGCTTTCTTTTGGCCAAGGAAAAATAATCGAAAGTCTTGTGATTCATAGCAAAATCCTGGCTAAGGATGTTAAGTATTCCATTTACCTGCCCACGGATTATGACGCATCGCAACGCCGTTATCCGGTGTTATATTTATTACATGGGTACAGCGACGATGAAACCGGCTGGACACAATTTGGAGAAGTACAAAAAATAACCAACGAAACGATTGCGAAGGGCGATGCAACGCAAATGATAATCGTTATGCCAGACGCTGGTGTATCCTGGTATATCAACGATGCAACGGGCAAAGTGCCGTATGAAGATTTCTTTATAAAAGAATTTATTCCCTACATTGATTCTGTGTATAAAACCCGCGGTAAAAAAGAATTCCGCGCTGTAGCAGGTTTATCAATGGGTGGTTACGGCTCATTAATTTATGGCATGAAACACCCTGATTTATTTACCGCCTGTGCACCGTTAAGTGCAGCTATCTGGAACGATGACCATATCACCAGTTTGCCTTCGGCCGATTGGAAGAACTATAAATTCAATGAATTGTTTGGCAGCAATGAGGAAGGAAAAAAGCGATTAACAGAAACCTGGTATAAAAATTCGATTATGAAAATCGCTGCCACCACACCAGCTGAAAAACTAAACCAGGTAAGGTTTTACATTGATTGTGGAGATGATGATTTTTTAATAAAAGGAAATATGGAGCTGCATGCGTTATTAACAGACCAGAAAGTAAAACATGAATTTCGGGTACGGGACGGCGCTCATAACTGGATTTACTGGAGAACCGCATTGCCGGAAGTGCTGAAGTTTGTAAGTGAGAGTTTTCACCGGTAATAATAACAAATGTGTGATGAAGGATGTAGGACAGCTGAGATAGAATGTAGGATGCCTTATTTTTAGAAATGACTCATGCCGTTATTATAGCTTTCTATGTGTTAGGACTTGTATTATAAATCAGATAGCAAACCAAAATATATCAGCCATCAAAAATCAGCCATCGGCTATTATTTTTTCTTCAAATTCTTTCCGGTATTGCAGCGGCGTAATCTTTTTTGACTGTTTAAATTGTTTGCTGAAATGTGCCCAGCTATTGTAACCGCTTTCGTAACATATTTCCATCACCGATTTGTTGCTGTTGGTAAGCAACTTGCAGGCATGACTGATGCGCAGATCCTGAATAAAATCGAAGTAGGTTTTCTTAATATTCTTTTTAAAAAACCGGCAGAAAGTAGGGATACTCATATCCGCCACATCAGCAACCTGCTGCAATGTAACCGGCATTAGATAACGCTTAAATGAAAAGTCGATAATCTTTTCAATGGCTGGATTTACATTGTTGTTACTGGATAAAAAATTTTGTGTAAGGGTGCTGTATTGTTGTGTGGTGCTTATTTTTTGCAGGCACTGCAACAGGGCACTCAACCGGTGAAATCCTTTTTGTTGTGGTATTTCACCCAGCATGCCCGCTATTTCTTTTTGCAGTTTACCGTTCATTTGCATGCCATCATTTTTATTCAATAATTGCTGCACATTTTTTAACTCCGGCAATTGCAAAAACTCTTCGCCAAGAATTTCCTTTTTAAAATGCAGTACCAATGCCGAGCCGATTGTTTTATTGTGTTGCTTCTTAAACCAGTGTGGCAAATTGCCTGCAATAAAATACAGATTGCCAGGTTTGTATTCGCCGATAAAATCGCCAATCATGGCGGTGCCATATCCTTCTGTTATATGAATCAGTTCAAATTCTTCGTGGCGGTGCCAGTTGGTCTCAAAATCGGGTGTACGATACAAACGGCAGGCAAAACTTTGTTGCTCTTCAAGATGTATTTTTTGAATAAGTGTTTTCATATTATTGCTATTAACTGCTATCTTATCAATTAAAACGCATAAATATATCAATAACTGATAAGATAGTATAATTTATTTTAAAAATAGCAGTTGCACGAACTCATTAAAAGCTGGAACTTTATCTTTTTATAAAGGAGCATCTCAAATGATCATTTTCTTTAAATGCATCCTAAAAAACGATTGGGTCAACGTATTTTAAAATTGCTGTATGCTGTTATTAGGTATTGATGTAGGAACTTCTTCTATTAAAGTCGCCATTGTAGATGCGCAAACCCAACAATGTGTTACAACGGTGCAATACCCCGATACAGAGACCGGTATTACTTCGTTGCAAAAAGGCTGGGCAGAGCAAAGCCCCGAAATGTGGTGGGAAAATGTACAACAAGCCATCCTTAAAGCGCATGCGCAAAAAACATACAATCCGCATGATATTGGCGCCATCGGTATTGCCTATCAAATGCATGGGTTGGTTTGCGTCGATAAAAACCAGCAGGTATTGCGGGACAGTATTATCTGGTGCGACAGCCGGGCAGTTGACATTGGTAACAAGGCTTTTGGTGCCATTGGCCATGAAAAAAGTTTACGGCATTTATTAAATTCTCCCGGCAATTTCACTGCAGCCAAATTGGCGTGGGTGAAGGAAAATGAGCCGGACACATTTGCTAAAATTGATAAAATAATGTTGCCCGGCGATTTCATTGCCATGAAGCTGACGGGTGAAATTACCACCAGTATTTCTTCCTTAAGCGAAGGCATCTTCTGGGATTTTAAAACCCAGGAATTGTCTAAAGACGTGTTTAGTTATTTTGGGTTTGATGAAGCATTGATTCCCGAAATAAAAAAGGTGTTTACGCCGCATGGAACAGTACAGGCGTCCATCGCTGAATGCCTTTCACTGAAAGCAGGAATTCCGGTGGCTTACAAAGCCGGCGACCAACCTAACAATGCACTTTCCTTAAATGTACTGGAGCCAGGTGAAGTGGCTGCAACAGCCGGCACATCGGGTGTAATATACGGCGTAAGCGATCAGTTAGTGTATGATCAGCAATCCCGGATAAACAGTTTTGCGCATGTGAATTTTACGGAGCAACAAAAAAGAATCGGCGTCCTGTTATGCATTAATGGAACGGGTATTTTAAATAGCTGGATAAAAAAGATTACCGGCAATAAATTTTCTTATCCTGAAATGAATGCGGCCGCAGCCACCGTTGCGCCGGGAAGCAACGGTTTGCAAATGTTGCCGTTTGGAAATGGTGCCGAACGCATGCTGGAAAATAAACTGGTACAAAGCCATTTTCACAACATTGATTTTAATGTACATGAGCCAGCGCATTTGTTCAGGGCGGCGCAGGAAGGCATTGCTTTTGCATTTCGCTACGGCCTGGATATTATGCGGGAGAATGGTATGCAGCCTTCAGTAATCAGGGCGGGTAAAGCCAATATGTTTTTGAGTGAGGTGTTTGCGAATTGTTTTGTAAACGCGACAAATGTTACTGTAGAATTGCATGACTGTGATGGCAGCGTGGGTGCGGCCAAAGGTGCTGGTATTGGCGCCGGTTTTTATGCAACAGCTAAACAAGCTTTTTCAAACAGCAAGCCGTTGAATTTAATTGAACCAACACAGGCAACATTGTATGATGAATTGTATACGGAGTGGAAGGCGTTGTTGCCCGCCAGCCCCTAAAGGGGGGTAATTTTACGGGCCAACTGTAATGCGAAGTTTATTATAAATGCAGTCTCATTTTTTGTTCCGGCAGTTGAATTACTATTCGGCTTCATGGGCGTCGCACGCTTGTACTGTTGTGCATTGTTAAACTTTTGGAGTGTTTGAATTGTAGCATATTTATATTTTGAAGCGCACGCAACGAAACCTGTTTTTCGAATTGAAAGCGTTGCCATGAAAAACAAATTATTAACGGAGCGTCGCCAATGAAGTTCAATTGAAAAACTGTCGCTGGTCAAATAGAAAAGTATGTAAATAATAATCGAAAATAAATTTCTAAACTTCCTTATCCGCCACGGCAGGTAAGGGCAAACAAAAAAAATATGTCAGTAGTTACAGGTAACAAAGAATTTTTTAAGGGCGTCGGACAGGTAAAATTTGAAGGCGTGGAAAGCGATAACCCCCTGGCTTATCGCTGGTACGATGAAAACAAAATCGTGGCGGGAAAACCCATGAAAGAATATTTACGTTTTGCCTGTGCTTACTGGCATTCGTTTGTAGGTAATGGCGGCGATCCCTTCGGTGAACCAACTCATTCACATCCGTGGAACGAAAAAACAGATGCGGTAGAAAGAGCAAAAGACAAAGCCGATGCCGCATTTGAATTTATTACTAAACTGGGCATGCCATATTACTGTTTTCATGATGTGGATGTGGT
>JANYFI010000735.1 GCA_025362765.1 Ferruginibacter sp.
GATTGGTATTTTTTATACCCTACCATTAAGAACCTGCAATTGTTAAGTGCCAAAGCGGTAACCAACAACAACTATGCTTACGCAGGAATTGCAGAAGTACTGTCGGCTTACACAATGGGCATTATTACTGACTTGTGGGGCGATGTACCCTATTCGCAGTCTTTAGCCTCAGACAATATTCGCCCAACGTATGATAAGCAGGAAGATATCTATAAAGGATTACAGGCGCAATTAGACAAAGCCATTGAATACTTTGGTAAACCAGCGGGCCTGACGCCAGGTTCAGACGATTTCATTTATGGGGGAGACATGGACAAATGGACAAAATTTGCCTATACCCTGAAGGCAAGGTATTACATGCACCTTACAAAAGCACCTGGTTATACTGCTGGCGCACAAGCGGACCTTGCCCTGGCAGCTTTACAAAACGGGTTTAGCAGCAACGATGATGAAGCTACATTTGCTTATCCTGGCACTTCAGGAAATGAAAGTCCCTGGTTTGAAAATACTTTGGCTGGCGCTGGCGGTGTGGTATTATCTTCCACGTTTATTGACTCACTTGTAGCACGCAACGATCCCAGGTTGCCTGTAATGGCAGCTGAAGCCGCTACCGGTGGCGGCTACCACGGAAGAATAATCGGTACCGATGCCAATGCTGACCCTGATGAGTATTCCCGTATCAATGATTTTTATGCCGGTGCTGCAGCCAGTGCATATATTTTAACTTATGGTGAAGCCCTGTTTCTTAAAGCAGAAGCTACCTTACTTAAAACAGGTTTTAGTGACGCCCAGCCTATTTACCAGGCCGGTATTACAGCACACATGACCAAATTAGGCATTAACACCACCGCCCCGGCTGCGCTTGCTTACCTGGCTAAAAGAGGTACACTTACAGCAGACAATGCATTACAAAGAATTATGGAAGAAAAATCGTTGGCGAACTTTTTATCCATAGAAAATTACAATGATTGGCGGCGTACGGGCTTTCCTTTGTTAACCCCGGTACAACACAGTTACTATCCGGCTATACCGGTGCGGTTTCCTTATCCTTTAACATCTATTACCAGCAATCCGCAACCTCAGCAATCAGCTACGGTTACAACGCCTGTTTGGTGGGATAATTAATATTGTTTTCTACTATAGTAAAGCGGCGCTTGTTATACAAAGCGCCGCTTTACTTTTTAATAGAGTATACAGAAAATTAAGCGTTTTGGCGCAAATCAATTATGCCGGAAATTTGGGAATAATATTACAGCCGCATGTACGCCTGTGCCGATTGTCTGAGCTAACATGCTGAATGCAGCGTTAAAAAATTGTTCCGTCAGCATTAAAATAAGGCATACACAAAACGCAAAAAGAACGCCTGAAAGAAGCCCACAAACTAACGGGCATATCCAACCAATTATCCGAGCAACTTGGAGGCATGTTTAATTAATGGACAAGGTTAAAATAACTGACCCCGAAAAGAAAACTAACCCGGCTGGCATTGGTTCCCAACAAAGAAGTATTGCAAAATATCGAAGCTGGTAAAGAAGATGAATTGTCAACCTGCCTCAGAAACATGAGCAAAGCTGCTGTTGAATATGCCATGACGAATGAAAGCCAACTATTAGAAACTACCAGAGGCATTTTGTTTGATGCTTACAATGCGGTACCCAGCTATCTTCAAAATATAAGGACTTATAAAAATGAGGAAGCAAAATTAAAATCTTGTTGTTTGGTGGTACAGGGCAAATGAGACCACAAAAGGGTTTACTCTTTGTGAGGATTTTGCAAATACATAGCTTCCTCAGCTTTCACCGCTGCGGTGATATTTTATCAGCTTATATTCTGAAAATAATTGCTTATAAATAGCTTGCTAATTGCGGTATTGACTGCAACTATTTTTCAGGAATGCTGCATTGTTTATGGTTGGTTATATTCAGAAGCAATGTTCCACCAAACCTTTTGCTGGTGTGACTGTTCCGTTAAAAAGGCATAAAAATATTCTTTATTCTTACTCCTGATTTTATCCGCGAGCGCAGGTTTATCAGCAACGAGGGCACTGACCTTGGTATCAAATTTTGGAACAAATTTATTATCGCTAAACTGGTATATTTTATCATCGGTTGTATGGGGCAACTCTACAAGGTAAGCTACCAATTCTTTTACTTCAACAGTACCGTTGCCATTTTTTGTGGTGGTGCGTCCGTAATATTCATACAGGTTCATCTTGCTACCTTCCGGTGTCAGCCGCTTTACCATCGCTTTCTTCATCGGCACATTTACCGGGCCATTGCCCAGTAGTTTTGGTTCGTAATAACTATCCCCCATTTTAAAACCCTTTATCTCTTCAGGTTTTAAAAACCTGTCTTTTTTAGAACTCCCTTCAAAGAAATGAATACCGGGATCTGTATTAAAGCTCCAGTTTTTTTTAGCCAGCAATAAACTACCATATAAAACAGTAGAATCATTCAGAAACAACGTAGCTGGTTGCGCATACTCTCTTATCACGGCCTGGTTATCATTTAATATTACCGGACGGTTAGGATCAACGTTGATAGCAATATTACCCGCATTGCTGTTGCCAACAGTTGATTGGTTACTGAAGTGATATAGTGCAACGGTATTATTATCAGAAACAAAATTATTATCGGGCCTAAAGTTGGAAATATACCTGGCCGAGTTGGAAATTCTTGCGTCTCCAAAACTGGCCTGCGAAGCAAAATTGGTATTGTTTATATTCCCTGCAAAATTATGATCAAGCGAAGCGGCGCCGAATGTTAAAGGCGCATATTGTGTTTGCAATTGCCTGCCCGAAACCAGTGCGCCTGCTATGTTTCCATCAACATACAAGCTGATGGTCTGGCCATTGTTGACTGCTGCAATATGGTGGTAAAAATTATCGTTGATGCGAATGCTGTTAGATAAAAACTGCTGATCAGCATTTAAATTAGAGATGCCTTCAAACATACCGATATAGCCGTTGCTGATTGTAATTGCAAAATCGCCGGAGTTATCTCCATTGGTCTCATTGCCAAAAATACAGGGCCGTTGCCAGTAAATATTATTGCTCCTGCTATCGGAAGTTTTAACCCAAAACTCAACAGTAAAAACAACAGCGCCATTTAGTAATCCATTTTGCGTAAGCGTATATTGGGCATGTACAGCAGTGGCAGACAACAATATCAAGGGTAAAAAAATGGGGAGTAAAAACTTTTTCATGCAGGTATTTT
>JANYFI010000055.1 GCA_025362765.1 Ferruginibacter sp.
GGAGATGCAGGTTATTTCGGAAAAGTGCCAGGTGCACATCATGACGGCGGTGCCAGGGACGTCAACGGTAGACCTATTCTTGGAGGAGATGGAGTACAGGTTGTAGGCGGGGCTGGCAATATTGAATATGATCCTAACACCGGTGTAATAAAAAACTATAGCGCACTTAAATTCAGCCCAAATGATTCAACACAAAACTGGATTCAGGACTATGTAAGCAGTTTCTATAACGATCCCCAACACACAATGGTAAATAAAACCTATGCCAAATTGCGGGAACTGGTTATCAGTTACTCCTTGCCTAAAAAGTTTCTTGGAAAGGCGGTAAGTAAAGTAGATATTTCTTTTGTTGGCAGAAACCTGTTGTACTTTTTCCCACAGGCATTTAAAGACATGGATGTTGATCAGTACCCCGGCCGCAACCAGTTCAACAGTATCAGCAGAGAATACGATTTACAAACACCTACAACCAGGAGTTACGGGTTTAACATTAATGTGGTTTTCTAAATATAAACATCATCAAAAACTATTTGTATGAAATCAGTGAAATATAAAATAATTTTTGCACTTACCGGGCTCGTAATTCTTGTAGGTTGTAGCAAAAAATTCGAAGACTTTTCGAAAAACAAAAATCTTCCACTAGCTGTGCCACCTGGCCTTATATTGAAGGCTGTACTGAAAGATATTGTAGTATATCCGGGTGGATATGAAGATAAAGCAGGCCAGTATATTGCTTCAAATTATACGTATTATGGAGATAATAAATATTGGACCGGAAGTGCGAGTCTTAATTATGGAACATTAAATAACATTGTATCCATGGAAGCGCTGGCAAAAAAAGCTTCATCTGGCTCAGATGATAACCCTTATCACGCATTAGGTTTGTTTTTACGTGCATTTCTATTTGTAAATATGAGTGAAAAAGTGGGGGACCTTCCTATGACGGAAGCATTGCAAGGCATTGCTAATAGTACTCCGAAATATGATACACAAAAGGAAATATTCATGCAATCATTAAAGTGGCTTGATACAGCTAATACTTTAATGGCAGGTTTTATTCAAAATAAATATCTACAGTCACAAGGGCCTACTTATTTTTCTGGAGATTTTTACTATTTCGAAAGACTATCTCTTCCTACCACTGGGGGAAATGGTACAGATGCCTTGATACAATGGCAAAAAACCATTAATAGTTATAAATTAAGAGTACTCATTGAATTAAGCAAAAAAACCGGCGAAGCAGATCTGAATATAAAAGGTCAGTTTAATGATATCGTTAGCAATCCAACGAAGTATCCCATCTTTGGAAGTAACAGCGACAACCTTCAATATGTGTACAACGATAAGTTTAATTACTATCCTGACAATGCAACCAACTATGGTAATAATGCAAGCCGTTTAAATCTTGGATCTACGTTTTTAAATACCCTTAGTTCTTTAAATGATTTGAGAGCGATGATTTTAGCAGAACCAGCCCGGGGCTTGGGCTTTGGCGATACCGACTTTAGGTCTTATGCTGGAGCTCCGCTTGGATCAGGTTTAAGTACGCTGGCAACAGAATCTGGTGCTGGCAAGCTGTCCTTATACAATTACAATCACTACTATTCCGGCCTTACAGGGGAGCCTACTTTGATAGTAAGCTATGCGGAAGTTTGTTTTAGTATAGCAGAAGCAATTAACAGAGGATGGACAACAGGAAGCGCCGAAACCTGGTATACCAACGGTGTAAAAGCAATGTTTGATTTTTATGGCATCAAGGATGGCGATAACACAGTAACATTGCGCAAGGCGGACGGAACAGGGAATCTTGTTTATACAGTTCCATTTAGTTTTACTACCTACTTTAATCAGCCACTTGTAAAGTACAAAGGTGATAATGCAGATGGATTGGATCAGATAATAACCCAAAAATACCTGGCCTACTTCCGTAATTCTGGTTTACAGGGCTATTACCTATGGAGAAGAACAGGATTGCCAACATTTGACATAGGTGCTGGAACTGGAAACGGAAATAAAATTCCAAGAAGATTTCAATATCCAAATAATGAAATTTCTGTAAACGGAACTAACCTGAGTGCTGCAGTGCAAAGCCAGTTTGGCGGAGCCGGAGATGATATTAACGAAGATATTTGGCTGGTTAAGTAAATTTGTTTTGTTGTAATAAAAAATATTTTTTTATTTGAGAAGGTAGAATACGATTAAGGCGAAACTCAAAGTAGTTTCGCCTTAATCGTTACCTAATTTTAAAAAATAACAACCATGTTAACCACGGGAAAAACTTTTTTTTGTTTTGTTACCACTTTTTTTATTGCTGCAATTACGCAGGCGCAACAAAAAAAAGCAACCGTACTTTCTGTACCTGGCAGCAGCCAGTTTTGCAAAATAGATCCTGCAGCAACTTCAGTGTTGCCCAGCGGCCGCTTCCTTACGCCGGCCGGCGAGTTTATCCGCATCACGGATAAACCATTTGGAATGGCACTTTCGCCAGATGGTAAAAAAGCCGTCACCCTGCACAATGGTGTATTTACTATTATTGATTTAGCTACTTTAAAAGACATCCGCGTTCCCGGATATGAAAATAAAATCAATTCGCCATTGGCGCACGAACCGTTAAACAGCAGCCCGTTTGGAACTGATTCGGTTTTGCAAAGCGCCATACAAAATGTGTTGCCACAGGGTTCTTTCCTGGGTGTGGCTTTTGCACCGGATTCAAAAACGGTGTATTTAAGTGGTGGTGACAATGGCGCCGTGATTGTGTATGATATTGAAAAATTACAACGGCTTGATTCCATTTCATTAAACGGAACTATCGATGGCGCACAGTTTGGCGAGAGCTTTACCTCCGATCTTTTATTAAATGAAGCCAATCATGAGTTACTGATTTTAGACAGGGGAAATTTCAGGTTGGTACGCTATGATATTGACGCTAAAAAAATTACCGCCTCTATCCCTTCAGGGCGTCAGCCATTCGGATTGGCATTGAGCGCCGACAAAAAAATGGCTTTTGTAGCCAATGTGGGCGCCTATGCGTATCCGCTGGTGGAAGGAATGACAAAAGATAATTACAATTCGATGATGATTTCTCATCACCCATATGGAGACAATACAAAAGAGTCAATCAATGGTACGGAAACAGAAGGTAAAAAAATTCCGGGGGTTGGTAGTCCGCATTCTCCAGAAGCCATGAGTGTATTTGCCATGGACCTTGCCACCAATAAAGTAGTAGATAAATTTAAAACCGGTTTCCAGGTAGGTGAAATGATTGAAGGGGCAGAAGTGGTGGGTGGAGCAAGTCCCAACTCTGTTGCGGTAGGAAAACAGTTTGTATATGTAACCAATGCTACCAATGATAACATATCTGTTATTGATTACCGGCAACATAAAATAGTGGGCCGTATTCAAATAGCCGTTGATAAACGGATTGATCATTACCGTGGATTATTGCCCTTTGGAATTACTTTAAGCAAAGATGAGAAAACACTGTATGTTGCCTTGCTTGGTTTTAATGCAGTTGCCGTAATTGATGTGGCAACAAAAACTACCAAAGGATTGATACCTACCGGCTGGGGACCGACAAGGGTAAAACTGAGCAATGATGAAAAAGAAATTTACATTATCAGTTGCCGTGGCCTTGGGGCAGGACCCAATGGTGGCGATGGTTTCGTAACGCCGCCGCAGGGAACTTATATCGGCGATATTCAGTTGGGCAGTTTTCAAAAAGTAAACATGCCTTCTGCCACTGAACTGGCCGCTTATACCAAACAAACCATCAGCAATACTTTTGTGAGTACAGAAGTTACTATTGATAATAATCCCCTGCCTGCATCAACCGGTGCACACCAAAGCCCGATAAAATATATTGTGTACATCACCAAAGAAAACAGAAGTTATGATGAAGTGATGGGACAGTTAAAAAATGCCAACGGCGATAGCACGCTTGCCAGGTTTGGCGTAGATTGCGCATACACGTTACCTGATTCGCTGAGGGCAAAATATGCTCATTTAAAAGTAACACCCAATCACCACAAAGCTGCCAAACAGTTTTCTTTTAGTGATAATTTTTATTGCGATAGCGATGCTTCTATTCACGGGCATCATTGGATGATGGGGGTAATACCCAATGAATGGGTTGAGTCCAATTCAAGTGTTGATAAAACAGCAAACTTATTTTCAAAAGCACCAGGCCGCCGCTTCCCAGGCTCAACAGGAAGTATGGACCCCGAAGATTACGGAGAGATTGGCGGCATGTGGGAAGCAATGGAAAGAAAGCATGTAAATTTTTACAATTTTGGAGAAGCCAATGAAACGGCGCATGTACGCGAAGATTGGATGGACACTGCAACGGGTGCGGCCCATGCCGTGATGGTGCCGATGCAAAAAGCATTGTTTACAAGAACCAGTCATAATTACGCAGGCTTTAACACCAATATTCCAGACCAGTTTCGCATGAACCAGTTTGAAAGCGAGTTTACAAAAATGTGGATTAAAGGAAAGAAGCCATTGCCTTCATTAATTACCATGCAGGTGCCTAACGACCATACCGCTGGCGCAAGACCGGAAGATGGTTATTTTTTTCCGCAATCATTTGTGGCGGACAACGATTTAGCTGTTGGCAGAATTTTACACTTTTTATCCCGCACCAAATACTGGAAAAATATGCTGGTGATCATTACCGAAGATGATCCGCAGGGTGGGGTTGACCATATTGATGCCCACCGTAGTATTCTAATGATGGCTGGTCCTTATGTAAAGAAAGGGTATGTAAGCCATACCCATGCTAATTTTGGAGCCATCTTAAAAACCATTTATAATATTTTGGATGTGCCCTATGTGAATCAATATGATGTTACCGCTTCTTTATTACAGGATTTTTTTACCACCAAACCAGATTATACACCATATACTTTGGAGCAACATGATCCCAGGGTTTTTGATGTTGAAAAAGCGATGAAAAAATATGGCCGCTCTGTTGACTGGCGTAAGGTAATGCAAGGTCCGGATATGGATGATGAAGATGAGATTCGTAAAAATCATTACAAACAAACCAACGGAAAATAGTTGCATTAATGATGAGTGCGAATGTCAAAATAATTCCATTTCGTTTGCTGCTTTTTTGCATCAAGGGAAAAAAATACAGGCCCCTTACCAGACAAGGCCTTCGGTTAATGTACTTTATTCTGTAATTTTTAATTTAAACCTTTAATAAATAAATAATGATAAAAATGATTGTTTTTGACATGGCGGGAACCACAGTTGATGAAGACAATGTAGTATATAAAACGCTAAGACAAGTAATCAATGATGCGGGCTATAATTTTACTTTGGACCAAGTGCTGGAAGCCGGGGCTGGTAAAGAAAAGCTACAGGCAATCAAAGACATTATTCAATCAGATGCAAAGCCTCAGGAAAGTAATTTTGCAGAAAATCTGTACAAAGTTTTTGATAAAGCATTAGAGCATGCATACAATAACCTAAATGTAAAACCCCAGCAAGGCGCGGAAGAATTATTTACATTGTTGCGGCAAAAAAATATATTGGTAGTTTTAAATACCGGCTATAACGAAACCACGGCAAGGCGCCTGCTGAAAAAGTTGCATTGGGCGGAAGGCGAACAGATTGATGGATTAATCACTGCAACTGACGTGAAAAATAACAGGCCATTACCTGATATGATTCACCTGGCAATGAAAAAGTTTTTGATAAGCGATGCAAAAGAAGTTGTGAAGATAGGAGATTCAATTACTGATATTGAAGAAGGTCAGAATGCAGGCTGCGGGTTGAGCATAGGGATAACAACAGGCGCCCATACCGAAAGTCAATTAAAGTCTGCAAATCCTGATTTTGTTATTAATCATTTAATGGAATTGGTGCCGTTGCTGAATTAAATAATTCCCCTGCTGGAATAAAATTGCTAAAAGCTGCACAGTCAGGCAGGGTTTCATATCTCTGATTTGTAAAGTCTTTTAATTCGAAGGCTATTTTTGTAATTCCACTTTTAAAAATCAGTGTTGGCATAGCTTTTTACAATTCATTTATCAATAAATTATACATGCAAAAACTATTATTTACGCCGGGCCCCCTTTCTACTTCTAAAACTGTAAAAGAAGCCATGTTGCAGGATATGGGCTCAAGGGATCATGCATTTTTATTAGCAGTAAAAGAAATAAGAGATGGATTATTAACACTGGCAGGTGTCTCAAAAGAACAAGGCTATGAATGCGTAATCGTGCAGGGTTCGGGAACATTTGGGGTAGAAAGCGTGGTGGGCAGTGTGGTTGGTGCAAGTGACACACTGGCGATTTTAGTAAATGGCGCTTACGGGGAGCGCATAGTAAAAATGGCAAAAATTAATCGTATTAATCACCTGGTGCACCGGTTTGAGGAAGATGAAATTGTTACTCCGGAAGCTACCGAAAAATTCCTGGAAGAAAATCCCGCCATTACGCATGTGGCTTGTATCCATAGCGAAACCACTACCGGCCTCTTTAATCCAATTGAAGCCATCGGCGCGGTTTGTAAAGCACAGAACAAAGTTTTTATTGTAGATGCCATGAGCAGTTTTGGCGGCGTTGAAATGGATATGCAACAGATGCACATTGACTTCCTGGTGTCTTCTTCCAATAAATGTATAGAAGGTGTGCCTGGTTTTTCTTTTGCGTTATGTAAAAGAACCGAACTGGAAAAAGCAAAAGGCCAGGGCAGAAGTTTAAGTCTTGATTTATACGACCAGTGGAATGGATTGGAAAGCAACGGCCAGTTTCGGTTTACGCCACCAACGCTCAGTATCATGGCTTTTCGGCAGGCAATGAAAGAACTGGAAACAGAAGGCGGCGTTTCGGCAAGGCAGGCACGTTACCAGGCAAACAAAAAACTGCTCGATGAGGGAATGGCCGCACTTGGGTTCAGGCAATATTTACAACCCGAAATACAGGGCCATATCATCACGTCTTTTTTATATCCTACTCATATCCCTTTTAATTTTGAGCATTTTTATAACCAGCTCAACGACCGCGGTTTTGTAATTTATCCAGGTAAGCTCAGCAAGGCAGATGCTTTTCGGATCGGCAATATCGGCCAGATTTTTCCGGATGATATTAAGCGGTTGGTGACTGCGGTAAAGGAAGTGTTACAATAATTTTATGCTGAAATTACCATGACCTTCAATATGTCAGAAAGGGCAGATGCAATAGTAATCGGCGGGGGAATCTTCGGTTGTGCTATAGCATATTATTATACCCGTAACAATCCCGGAAAAAAAATAATCGTATTCGAGCGCAATGAAATTTGCGGAGCCGCTACCAGCCGTGCGGCGGCGTTGCTTACACGTATCAGGGCGAAGAAAGATTTTATCCCGCTTTCACTGGAAACATATCATGCGATTGCCGAAATGGAAAAACTGTTGGGTGAAACGCTTGACGTGAAAACGGTTGGTACGCTGCACGTGGCAGCAACCGACACTAGTGTGGCAGAGTTGGAAACGCTGATGGGCATAGCAACTGCTTTCAACGAACCTGCAACTTACCTGGACCAGGCTGCGGTAAAAGCAAAAGCCCCCTGGTTAAAAATAGAGGAAGTGTTGAAGTGTGGATTTATGCCGCAGGATGCGTACTGCGATCCCTACCTGCTCGGAACATTCTTTGCCCGCTGCGCAAAAATGCAGGGTGCTGAAATACGGCAAGGTGTAGACGTTGGCAATATTTTATTGGAGAATGGCAACGCCATTGGTGTTGCAACTTCACAGGGTAATATATACGGCGATGCAGTAGTGATTGCCGCAGGGGCATGGTCGCCGATATTAGCTATGCGGGCGGGGGTTGGTTTACCAATGGCGCCGGTACGGAGCCAATACTGGATCTCGGAACGAAGTGAAATTTTTCCACCGGCATCTCCCATTGTTATTTTACCGGATGCACAGGCTTATGCAAGGCCTGAAGGTGGCGGTCTTCTTTTTGGTATTCGTGAATTGCAGTCTTTTGCAACATCACCAGCAAATATTCCAAATGATATCAGAGATTTTTCTTTTAGCGGGGATAGAGGCATGAATGACCTTGCCGCCGTAATTGATAAACTCGCCCGCTTTTTTCCTGCTGTGTATGATGTTGGATTAAAATATTACATCGCCGGTTTTTCCGGTTATACACCTGATAATAATTTAAGCATGGGACCGGTGCAGGGGATTGAGCACTTATTCGCCGCAACGGGCTGCGTTGGAGCAGGTATTTCAGTGGCAGGTGGTGTAGGAATGGCTTTCGCTGAAATGATTGCGGGCAAACCCAATCCTTACGATTTTACCAATTTCAACCTGGAGCGTTTTGGAAAGATAGATGCTTTCAGTAATGCGTGGTTGCAACAGTGCGCTATAGCCAGATCGAGAAAAAGAAGCGGTTAACTATTGCTATTTTGTTGTTGGCAACAATCAAGAGATGGCGAATCATTTAACCTGCTAAATTTTTAGCAATAAAATATTATGGTGTTGTTGGCGAATAACACTAATTTGATATCGTGTTCAACTACTAAAATAAAACGAGCTATTTCATGTACATCTCTGAAACCCTGCAAAATAAAATAAAGAATATGCCCCTTTGGGCATTGTCAATTTATGCAGCCGTAAGTGCATTTTGCGTATACTTCTGTATGTATGCTTTTAGAAAACCCTTTACCTCAGCGGGTTTTACGGGAATTGCTTTTTTGGGGATTAGTTATAAGGTTTGGCTCGTAACCGCCCAGGTTATTGGTTACATGCTCAGTAAATTTTATGGTATAAAATTTATTTCTTCCATGAAAGGAGAAAAAAGAGCCGGAACAATTATACTGTTGATATTGCTTGCGTGGCTGGCTTTATTGTTATTTGCCGTTACGCCGACACCTTATAATATTATTTTTCTTTTTTTAAATGGCTTTCCGTTGGGAATGGTTTGGGGGCTGGTATTTAGTTTTTTGGAAGGAAGAAAAACAACTGAATTTATGGGTGCCGTTTTGTCGATTAGTTTTATTTTTTCTTCCGGCGTAGTAAAAAGTGTGGGAAAGGCAATTGTGATATATTGGCATATAAGTGAAATGTGGATGCCCTTTATTGCAGGGGCGTTTTTTGTGTTGCCCATGATTTTATTTACCTGGTTGCTCAATCATATTCCGCCACCAAATGACGAAGACATTTTATTGAGAAGTGTACGAAAACCAATGACAGGCGCGGAAAGAAAAGCTTTTTTAAACCGCTTTTTGCCAGGTATTTTCGTTATTGTTTTTACCTATGTTTTGCTGACAATCCTACGGGATTTCAGGGATAATTTTTCCAATGAATTATGGAAAGAACTCGGCTATGGAAACAATGCGGCGATTTTTACTGAAACGGAAACCTGGGTATCGCTGATTGTGTTATTTTGTATGAGTTTGCTGATACTGGTTAAAAACAATATCCGGGCATTTATGATCAATCATTTTATTATTATTGGAGGCTATTCGCTGGCGTTTTTATCCACCATTTTATTTATGGCGCATTATATTAACCCGGTAATATGGATGACCATGATTGGTACCGGTTTGTACCTGAGTTATGTTCCATTCAATGCGTTGTATTTTGAAAGAATGATAGCTACTTATAAGGTAAAAAGTAATATTGGGTTTATCATGTACGTAGCAGATGCGTTTGGTTATCTGGGCAGTGTGCTGGTGTTATTTTTAAAAGAATTTATCGGTGTTAAATTATCCTGGACAACCTTTTTTACCAATGCTGTTTTATTCATTTCGGTTACTGGTATTGTTGGTACTTTTATGGCAGCGTTTTATTTTAAAGGAAAATATGCTTCAATGCAAAAGCCAGGTGCAGCGCCCGCAGCAATACCCAGTCCTTTACAATGAAAATCTACAAAAGACATAAAGTAAAGGAGTAAAATTTTTATTTGAGGGCAAAAAGTTATACGCAGCTTTTTGTTGTAAATGTAAGGTGCGTTCCCAATAATATTGACTCATTTTAGTGTTGCCTATATTAGCCTTCATAATGTTTACACATCATCCAAAAATGAAGTAAGTGTTCATTGGGAATGCTCTTTAATTATCTGTTACTTTTAAACAATTCGCCTACTCTTTTATAAATACAGTATGTTCAGTTGCAGATACTCTTTTCAGCAGCAAAGTGTATAATCCTTTGGGCAATGCGTTAATGTCTATTGAAAAACCCGTAACGCTATTGAGTACCACTTGTTGTTCAATTAGTTTTTTACCAGTAATGTCTGTTATTTGTATGGTGGCTTTTTCAGCGTTGCCGGTAGCCTGTACATGCAACATATTTTTTGCCGGATTAGGAAATGCCAGCAAATGCTTGTCAATAGTTGTTTTTATTGCCAACACTTTACTGTAGCTGTATTTTCCATTGATATCAACCATTTTCAAACGATAATAGGTAAACGGTTTATTAATTGTTAAATCTGTGTAAGAATAATTTTTAATAACGTTGCTGTTACCGGCAGCATCAAGTTTTGCAATGGACCTGAAGGTAGCGCCTCCGTCATCACTTCTTTCAACATAAAATAAGGCAGTGTTTTGTTCTAAACTTGTTTGCCAGTCAAGCAGTACCCCTTGTCTTTGCCTGGTAGCGGTAAAATTTAACAGGCTTACCGGCAGTACAATGTTTGTTGAACTGACTGAAAATGGGGAGAAAGACAGGACGCCACTTCGCGTAAACGTATATGGGCCGGTTCCTGATGCTGTGCCTGTCTGTCCGGGATCCCAAAACCCGCCGACATAGTGGTTAAGAAAAATATGCGTTCTGTCAAACAAAGAGAGTTCGTCAGCCGCATTCCATTGCAAAGTTATATTTGCGTTGGAAGCGCCAGGTGTTTGTTCCTGTATGTACCAGGTTTTATTTACAACTCCCTGTGTTATCGCGTTGCCGGTACTGCCGTTGATCAGTACCTTGTCCTTAACATTAATACCAAAATAATCATACACTCCTGTATTGGTGATGGTCACCGGAGTAAACGAAGTCGCTTTGCCTGATTGAACAGGGAAGCTAACCGGAGATGCCCCTACCGGCATAAAAAAACTTCCTGAACTATCAGTAATTATTCTGGGAACCCGTAGATCAAATGCGTCAACCTGCAAATTATAAGGCCCAAGATAAATTGAGTCTGCTCCTTCTACCCTTAGATGTTGTACTGTAAAATTAGAAGATAACTGCGTGTTTAAACCACCCGAAATAGTTAGTTGTCCAGTATAGCTGCCAGCTCCTCCAATAGTGTGTGGTATTGTGCCGGCGCCACTTGAAGTAATGGCGAAAACTCCATTACTGGCATTGTTAATAATCCCAGTATTATAAAAGTTGCCATTTACAAAAACCAAACCTGTTCCCACATTAATAGTACTTCCATTGTTGGTAAGGTTGTTGCAAAAAAGAGA
>JANYFI010000057.1 GCA_025362765.1 Ferruginibacter sp.
CCAGCGAAACACCGAGGTAACGAACCCCAAGTCCGTAAGTAAGTCCGCCAATACCCCATAACAAACCCATAGTAAAAGTGGCTGCCAGCACAGCACCTCCGGCATGGTGAATGATATCTGCAAAACCCGGGATGGTAAGCCACGCTGCAACAGGCGGGGCTATCAGCCAGGAGAAGAGGCCTCCCACAATCCAAAAGCTTTCCCAGCTCCAGCCTTTTACCTTTTTGTAAGGCATGTAAAAACTACCAGAAGCAAACCCACCGATAAAATGAAATATAATCCCAAGGATAACCTGCATGCTAAATGAATTTTAATATGGCTATAAACAATCTTTGTAAAAGTAAGGTAACATGATATTGCAACTGTCATGTACTGTCATGAAATTTTTTGTTTCACACAAAGGATACAACGAAAAAAAACGTACGTAAAGCTGAGCACGCTACAAAAATCTGCTTTTCAATTCCTGACTAAATGATTGAGGTATTAGTATCCTTTGTTACGTTGTATGAACCATTTCGGTGTTAGAAATATTCGCTGAATACCTCATCTTGAAAATAGATTATCTCTCACAATACATTCACACTGTAAGATATCATACATGAAAAAATTATGCTTAGTTGCAATCCTGTTATGCGTCACTAATATTATGCTTGCGCAGGAAAGTGTTGACCTTCAAATGGCGAAGAAAAGAACCATTCGCAGATTGAAATGATTGCGCATCACCTTAAGATGTCATTGTGGCGGCGAAGAAAATCGCCCAATAGTTCGATGTGATCGGTATTGAGATAGTCTACGCCCAATTGCTCCATGGTTATCCAGGTTTGTTCAAAATCAGGACAACCCCAAAAACGAATGGGCTTGTTGGCGGCATGCGACCGGCTAATCATTTCAGATAAAATTTCACGGGCCGAATCCGGTAATTGACCGGTACCATTCCAATGAGTATGCGCTCCAAAGTCTTCACTCAGCATGGCAATTTTTGCCAACTCTTTTTTGCTGTAAATTTTATTGGCATTGCCATCAAACCAAATAAAAACGGGATAATTTTTGTACAATGAGGCATCGGGGCGATTACCGGTAATCACTATCCTGATGGTTTTATTTTGAATGATGGCAGGATATTTTTGCAATAAAATTACCAGTGCGTTGATGGTGGAAACGGGCGCTGTTTTTATGTCAATCAGCAATTGCAATTTCCTGCCTTTGTCTTTATAAACCGTACCGCCATTGGCTGCAATGCTTTTCGACAGCGGATCAAGATACAATGCCTGCAAAGTATTTTGCAACACCAGCTTATCAGAATCATGCCCTACTATTAAACCTTCCTTTCTTAAATGAATATCCGCTTCCATCGATCCAAACCGCTCGTTGTACGCCTGGAAATAAGGGGTGTGCTGGTTATAATCGTTGTGCGAATGTGCATTGGCTACCGTATAAACAAGGGGCTGGGCAATAGCCGGAGCAAAAAAAGCAAGTGTGAAAAACAGTAAAAAAACAGTTATTAATTTCATACAGCAATTTATTAAAATTAAAAAAGATAGCCTGCATTTTGGCTGACTATCTTTTTATAACAATTTTTTAATGGCGTGATTGAACATCACTTCTCAAAACTCTATATTTTAATTAAGGCCATTGCTGCTTGACTTCAAACATCCCTGGTAAGCTCCGGGTGTTATTCCTTCTATCTTTTTAAAAATGCGGACAAAATAATTCACATCGGCAAAACCACAAAGCGTACTGATCGCAGTAATATTTTTCTGTTGTTCGGAGAGTAACTGCTTGGCTAATTTAATGCGTTCCTGGTTGATATAATCCAGCGGCGTTACGCCAAACTGTTCTTTAAACCATTTAAAGAAGTGATTGCGGCTAAGATAGGCTTTACGGCATAAATGATTGATCAGAATTTTATCCGTCAAATTTTCATGAATAAAATGCAGCACATATTGCAACCGTGTTTGATTTCCATCGTGGGTGATCGCTGCTTTTATCTGCTGCAGGTGCTGGCTTTGTACCAGCCTGATCAGCAATTCCTTTAAATTTAAATCAGCATAAATATTTTTGGTGGTATCGCTGCTGTTACAAACCCGTATCAGTTTATTGATCAAATCACTTACTTCATTGTCGTTGTCAAAATGATATTGATTGAACTGTAGTTTCCATTCGTGCATATCTTCTTTATCATTATAAAAACTGTTAAGATAATTCAGCGTGTTAGTGATATACCCGGCATCTACAGCCAGCGCAATACATTGGGTAGGTGTAACCGCGGACGCTTCAGGAAAATCAATCACCATTGTTTCATGCGCCGGTACAATCACCGTTTCACCCGGCAGGTACTCAAACGCAGGTTCTTCAAACAAGTGCATTACTTTTTTCCCCCTTATCATACTGGTAATTACAAAATCACTAAAGGTCAGGGGTACATGGTAAGCCTGCTGATAACTTTCAAACACATTGAGTTCGCAGTTATTTAAATTAAAAATACGGCGGTTTTCTACCAGTGTTTGCAGGTACTTCGGTTGGGTGAGGTCGATGTGCTGCAGGGTATTTTTTGCGGCCATGGCATTCGTTTGATTGTAAGATAAAGCCCTTTTATCGTTTGGTAAAATGTAAAGTACAATTGTGCTATTAAAATACACAATTGTACAGGTGTTTGTTTCAAATTATCGCCACATTTAGATATTAATTAACGATAAAACGCTTCCAAAATGAGTACAACAACAACCGCAACGCCGGTTAGCAATGTGGCCTTGCGCCCGGCTTTTAAACAACAATACGAACATTATATTGGTGGAAAATGGGTCGCCCCTTCGAGTGGTGAATATTTCGACAACTCTTCCCCCATTGATGGAAAAGTTTTTACCAAAGCAGCCCGCGGTAATGCCAAAGACATTGACCTGGCCATTGATGCGGCCCAGGCGGCTTTTGTAACCTGGGGAAAAAGTTCGGCCACTTACCGCAGTAATATTATGATTAAAATTGCGCAGGTAATTGAAGACAACCTCGAATACCTT
>JANYFI010000742.1 GCA_025362765.1 Ferruginibacter sp.
AATCATCTCACCGATAAGCTGCAGGCTTTCAGCGGTTGATAATTCCTGATCTTTCATTTGATTCTGTTTTATTTTTGTAACGCTTCCTGAGCAGATAACCCGGTATGATATAACTGATGAGTATTGATGCGGCGGTGATAAGAATATTGGTATCATAATCAAACCAGGCCGACAAAACAGCCAGCAACCATGCCCCCGCGCCACCCCATACCAATGGTGCAAATTTTATCAACCGGCCGGTAATAAAACACCCAATGCCATACAGCAACATATAAAATGTAAAAGAATGGTCATATCCAATTTTTGAAAAAATAAACGCCAGGGCAAAAAAAGTTATCCCAATACTAATCCAAAGATGATCAATACTTTCATCAATGTATGTTTTTACCATGGTCTTTTTATTTTGCCTGGCGCCCAAATAAAAAGAGCCTGCTACACCAACAATTATTAACAACCAAGCATAATAGTGATGACTATAGTGTACAATATTTTTTAAAAAATACTGAAGCAAACAAGCGCTAAAAACTACCCATCCCCATAATAGAAAAAAAACACTGCTGTCGGCAACAGTGTTTTTTGTTTTGGAAATCATACTTTGAATCAGATCAATACTTTGTTGAGGAGAAAAATTTTCCTGTTGCATATTGTACCTTTAAAAATTGTAAACTACAATCGTTCATAATAATTTAATTGCATTCTTTTAATAGCGCATCCACCCTATCCTTTCCCCAGTTCGGACTGATGTCACTGGCTGGTTTAAAACCTCCAAACTTAACCTGGGCTGTTTGCAATTCCGGCTTGGCGGTTTTACATCCACCGCCAAATTGTTCGGGCGTGTATTTTAACGTCTGGCCTTTTAATAAATACGGCCTTGGATTAGACGGATCCTGTTGCATGGCGGTTTCCATGTTGCTGGTACTTTCCTGGCCATATTCCTGCCAGCGCTGCATTGGGTTCACCATCATGTGACAGCTCGCAATCAAACTTTTAATACAGGAAATTTCAGAATTGTTGGGTGAAAGTGAATCCGCCTTTGCAATCAGCTCACTGGCCTTATCAGCATAGCCGTCAATTTTATCTTTATCCTTGCTTCTTAAGCCATAATTTACCTGGCAAAAAGCTGCATAGTAATAAGGCAACCATTGTGTTTTTTCAGCGGTGGCAATGCGCTCAAATTTGTTGGATACATTTAGTAAATCAGGCGAATTTTGAAAAGCGCTGTCCATTGCCGATAGATTTTTTTTCATGGCGGCGGTAAATTTTTCACTTTGAGCAACTGCAACAAAAGTTGCCAATAATACTGCAGTTGAAAGAATTAATTTTTTCATTTTTTTTATTTTAATAGTTGTTGTGATGTAAATATTTGTTTGTTTTTTTTATAAATTATTATTAATAGCGTCCTGCGTTCTATCGGTACCGAAACTTAAAAAACAGCCGATAAATACAAACCTTTTACTGGGCGGTGTTACCGCTTCCTTGCGGCTTCCGTCGCTACTGTAATTATAGGTATACACCTGGTTTTGTGCCAGTACATTGGTAACCCCCAGTACCCATACAGCAAAAGCCTTTGGATTTTTTTTGCCAATGTTAGGTAAATAATTAACACTAAAACTCATGCTATTGTAATCAATGGTTTTTCCGGCATCTGTAATTACATATTTATCCTGCGCATTTTTTGCTATGCGGTAATAGGGCCTGCCTGTAGCAAAATTGTAACTAACATTAAATTGCGTTTTTATCGACGTTACAAATCTTTTAAAAACAAAAGACGCTGTGTGCGTAGCTGCGAACGAGGGTTGTATCGCAGTGGGATAATTTAAGAAATTTCTTTTGGTATTTAAATAAGAGTAAGAAAACCAGTAATCTACATTTTTAATTGTTTTTTTATCTCTCCAAAAAAATTCTATCCCTTTGGCATCGCCGTAACCATTGTTGTTGGCGGCTACTTCCTGGCCGATCAAACTGCTGTCTGTTTTGTACAGGTTTGCGTATTTTTTGTAGAACATTTCTACCCTTAAAGTATAATCCCTGGTTTGCTTGGCATATTGTAAAATGTAGTGGCTCGCCCTGGAATAATCCAGGGAAGCAAGGCCTGGCAAATATTTTCTTTCCGGGTTTTGATAAAAAATTCCATAAGCAAAAGACGCCTGACTTTTTACACCAGTTTTGTAAGCAAGGGAAATCCTGGGTGCTACATTGAATTTATTGATAATTTTAGAATGTTCAAAGCGGGTACCAATCTTCGCTGCCAGGTTATTGGTAAGATAGATATCAGTTTCGGCGAAAGCTGCAACGATGTTATCATTTACCTGCTGGTTAATTTTTATGCTGTCAAATAAAGTATAGGTGGTTTTTTCATTGCTGTAAAAATATTCAGCGCCAAAGCGCACCGCATTTAAACCAATCAGTTTCTTTTCAACAACAGCTCTGATCTGTGCATATTTATCCTGGTTAATCAGGCTAAAATTTTTGAAGGCGTACAATGGATTTGTGGAGGTAAATTTTTGGTTGGCAGCGTCTTGCGTTTCATTGGTAATATCATCTCTGTTGGTGCTAAAACTAATACCGGTATTTATTTTCCAACCGTTTCCAATACCATCCTTCCAGTTAAGGTTTTGATAAGTGTTTACATTTTTTATAGAAAAAGCATCTTTCAACGCAAGGGAATCAAGGTCTCCAGTTCTAAAGCCGGTAGTATTACTGCTTATATATCCATAGTATTTAACAAACCCGCCATTTTTTGTTTTAATTCTAAAGTTGGCATCGCCCTGATTATACAGCGGTAATTGAAAAAAATCCTGCTTTTGTTTGATCACGTTGAATGCCAGCCATAAATTGGTGTAATTAACAGATACACCCCAGGACGATTTTTTATCCTTTGCCAGGTGCTGAATGCCCCCACCCACGCCTACCACCGACACACTCAAATCTGCCTCTGTTTTTTCAGGCAAATCCTTGCTTTCCAGGATTAATGCCGATGACAGCGCCTGGCCATATAAAGCTGAATAGCCCCCGGTACTAAAAATGGTTCCTTTAAACAAAAAAGGATTAAACCGCCCCCGGGTAGCAATACCGGGCGTACTGCTATAAAAAAAGTTGTTCACCAGGTTGCCGTCCATAAATATTTTGGTTTCGGTAGCAGTTCCGCCTCTTACAAACAAGCCCTCGCTTTCGCCCACCTGCTGCGTTCCTGGCAGAGATTTAAAGGCACTCGTAATATCTCCGTTCGCACTTGGGGTGGTTACAATGTCAATATCACTTAATACAGCTCCCTTTATTTTATCGCTGGCAGCAAATGCCCCGGCAGATATTACCACGGCTTTCAATTCGGTAATTTGTTCTTTTAAAGAAAGATTCTGAATAATTGGTAAAGATCCAATGGCAATTTTTTGCGATATGAAATTATACCCTGTTATAGTCGCTTCCAATAGCTGGTCCCCTTTCTCACTGGTTTCAAAAAAATACCTTCCCGATGAATCGGTTGTTGCGCCGTCATAGGTATTTTTTATTGTAAGGCTTACCCCTCTTAACGGTCTATTTTTATTATCCGTAACACGACCAGAAACAGCAATTTGCGCTGTTGCCGTCAAAAAACCAAGTGATAAAATGATTGATATTACGAATTTCATTGCAGTTAAATTTCATCGCAAACATAAAGTAGTTTATTTTATAAACCAAATTAAATTATTTATTTTATTTTATTTTTCAATGCTAAAAAGGGAGAAATCAGGGAGGAAAAATATAGATTTATCTATCTGATAATCAATAGATTGATCTACATATTGTCAAAAATTACATCGGGTATAAAAAGCCAAAAACTTATTAACATCGCAAAAGATTTATTTTTTTATGTTGGGGCAATTTGTAATTTAGCAATAGAATTTAATGGGTTAGTAAGTACAAAGGGTCA
>JANYFI010000766.1 GCA_025362765.1 Ferruginibacter sp.
TACGTGGGTAGGTGTACACTTTTGGATGGCATTGATTGGCTTGCTTTTTTACACGGTTCCATTGATGATAGGCTCAACGTTAAAGGGTATGATGTGGCAGGAGGGTAAACCATTTATTGATAGTGTTGAGTTGATGTTTCCTTATTGGCTCTGGCGGGCAATAGGTGGTACCATGATGTGGCTGTCGCACATTGTTTTTGCGTACAACATGTATAAAATGATCATGGGTAAAGAAGAAATTAATATTCGTAAAGAAGGAGTTGAACTATTAAAAAAATTACAGCCGGATACCTGATTTATTTTGTGAAACCGGCGACAGTACTGCTATCAGGCTTTATTGGCAGCCTGTCCGTCGCGGTGAATCGCAGGCTTGCACAATTAGTTCAATGAGCAATATGGAAACGTAGTTATCAATTATTAAAATGTAATCAATACAAAATGGACATATTCAGCAATCATAAAAGATTATATGCCACCGCTTCTTTACTGTTTTTAGCGCTTACCATTTTAGTGGCTGTATTACCCGCACTAAATAATCAAAATGACAATCATCCTTTACCTGGCAGTGAACCTTTAACAGCGGCGCAACAGAACGGTAAAAATGTATATATTGCCAATGGTTGCGTGGGCTGCCATACCCAACAGGTTCGCAATGTTGATATGGATAAAATGTGGGGCAGCCGCCCCAGTATTGCCGCTGATTATGCCGGTAATAAACGCATCAGTACCTGGGTAAATACCGCTACCTTAATGGGCACAGAACGTACCGGGCCTGATCTTACCAACATTGGTACCAGGCAATCAAGTATTGACTGGCAGTTATTACATTTATACCAGCCAAGAGCTGTTGTTCACCAATCCATTATGCCATCGTATAGTTTTTTGTTTGAAATAAAGAAACATCCTGGTAAAAACGATATAGTTGTAAATGTGCCCGACAAATATTTTGATACGGCACAAGGGAAAATTATTGCTACAAAGGAAGCACTGGATTTGGTAGCATACCTGCTCTCACTGAAACAGGTTAAATTGCCCGATGGTACGCCAGACCCTGATTTCCTTTACAAACGGCCACAAAAAACGAATACAGCAAGTACCCCAAATGCAGGAGCGTTAAATGGGGTAGCATTGTACACGGCTAATTGCCAGAGTTGCCACCAGGAGAACGGCGAAGGATTGAAAGGGGCATTTCCCCCGCTTAAAGGAAGCCCGGTGGTAAATAATGACAGTCCGGAATTGATGATCAATATTATTATGAAAGGGTATGACCCAAGGCCGGAATATGGCGTAATGCCGCCGGTAGGTACCAACAACAATTTAAAGCCGGAAGAGGTGGCAGCCATCATCAATCATGAGCGAAGTAGCTGGGGAAATAATGCCAGGCAAATACCGGTAGAAGAAGTACAGAAAATAATGGATTTTATTAAAAAGGAAACTAAATAACATGAAAAAGAAAATAATGCTGATGCTCTTTATAATAATGTATCAGTGGGCTTTTGCCTGTCCGCTTTGTGAACAAGCCCAGCCCCGGATATTAAGGGGCATTACCCACGGTACCGGCCCACAAAGCAACTGGGATTTTGTAATCATTGCAGCCATTATGACTATTGCGACATATTGCCTTTTTCTCAGCATTCGGTATTTATACAAACCAGGCGAAAAAAATATTAACCATATTAAAAACAGCATTTTTAATACTTCTCAATATGGAAGATAAAAGCACCATTCGTATTTTTATAGATAATGAAGCCCAACCCATTGCATCATTTGCAACACCTGTAAACTTTGAACTGGATACCCGAAAGTTAACAGATGGAGAGCACCTGCTGACGATTGTTAGTAAAGATGTAACAGGAAAAGAAGGTGTACGCAAAATTCCATTTGTAGTACGCAATGGCCCTGTAGTAGCCATAGAGGGCTTAAAAGAGCATGATATTGTGGATGGCATTGTGCCGCTAATGATAAACGCTTACGGCAAAGGCCATCAAAAGAAATTTATTATAGAAGGTAGTGAAACCCCACAGAGTGTACCCTCCTGGATTTGGGTATTGCTGATTGCGTTTG
>JANYFI010000838.1 GCA_025362765.1 Ferruginibacter sp.
ACTTCTCTTTTTGGTGTTGTAATCGACGGCGTATTTATCGAGTACAGTATACATGTGACGCATCACTGATTCGTCACGTAAAAGTTGAGTTTTCAACTTTTCATTGAAGATGGTTGGCGCTTTATACTCCATTACCCAGTACAGACCAGTAGTCTTTTTGGCAATGGGATAGGCCAGTGATTTTAGTCCCCATGGGTTGGTGTTTACTATTTCACCGCCATTGTCTGTAACAATGTCAGCGAATTTTTTCTGAGCGGCTTTAAATTCCTCTTCAGACAACACCGGGGTAAAAATCACCATCAATTCGTAGTTGTTCATTTTCCCTTGTTTATAATTAAAAAATTGGTTAATTCCGTATACAATTGTCTACGGGGCTGCAAAGGTAAGGGTTTAATGGATTATTTATTAATGAATAATGGATAATATTTTCATTTTTGGAAACCTAAAGTGCCAATGAATAGTGCGATTTTACTAAAAGGTCTTCAAAACGCTAAAAAAATCCTGTAATCAGTAAGTCCTAAAAAGTTCCCCTTGCGGGATTTAGGGGGTTACACTAATCCTGATTCCTTCACTATGACTGGTAAACTCAGGTGCATACATGCATTGTATACTCGTAATGCCATTGCTGAAATTACCGGCATGTGTTACAAATAATGGATACTCAAATACATAACTTCCTTTTGGTAACCAGCCGAAAAAGAAATTAGTACTGGCGTCTTTAGTGCTTTCATAGTAGCCCAAACCGCCCTGCCATTTGTATTCGCTGATTACGGTAACCGGTTCCATGCAGGCTGCACGCATATCTTTCATATGTACATATTCCATGTCGCGGTCAACCTTCAGCTCAATGCGCACTTTAACTTTATCACCTATTTTCATTTCGCTTCCATCAGCGATAGCTGTCAACACAGGGCCTTTGTCTGTATTTTTTTCAATGAATAATTTTTTGGTCAGTTTTAATGGCGTTTCAGCAAAACTGATTTTGTCAAGGTCCTCAAAATATTGCCAGTAAACGGAGCCCCAGGAAGCCCCCCCGCCCCCCAAGGGTGGATTTTGGGAAGAGCTAATTGTTACACTAATATTTCCCTGTTCGGGTTTTATGCTTTTTGCTTCGATTGTTTTTTTGATATATCCGGTACCTGCTGAAGTAGCCCCCCCACCCCCCAAGGGGGGATTTTGGAAAGACCCTGCTGGAGCAAGATCATTTAAATTTTGTCCACCCAACATGATAGTAACGTTCCGTTCAGCGCTAAGCTCTTCGACCTTTAAATCCCCCCTTTGGGGGGTGGTGGGGCTCAGTAATAATGCATAACAAGCCTCTGCCGTTGCTTTGGTTGTTTTCCAGTTTTGGGTTTGTTTTTGTTTTAGCAACCAGGTTTTCAGATCAGTGATTGTAGACTCATTTTTATCAATGTCTGCAAATGCTTCAATCATCAGCGCCTGGCTTTCTATCGGTGCCTGGTACCAGTAATAGCCTCCATTTGCCCATTCTTTCCAATACATGCCAATCTCATCTTTATTAATAGCATGTTGTTTTAAAGATTGAATGATGGCCTTTGGTGTAATAACATCGTTGGTGCGGTGTAGTGACAACGCTATCATTGCCTGGAGATATTTGCTGTTGCTTAGCCAGTATTTTTTAGCCTGTCCGTGGTAATAAGCGTAGGCTGTTTGCGACGCAGCAGCAACAGGCGTTTCTGTAAAAAAGCTTCTCATGTACAGGTACTGAATGGCTGTATTGCTCAGATTATTGCCGTTCAATTTTATTTTTGCCTTAACCAGCTCGTCATAATCCGCTTTTATTTTTTTATCCAGGTAAGGCAGGGCTTTATTTACTATTGCCGTGATATCTTTTTGCTGTGCGGCATTATTGCCGGATAAAGCAGTTAGCTTTTTTAAATGTCCTATTCCGGTGAGGATGTATTGGGTGATGTAACGATCATCTTTACCACCTTTGAACCACACAAAACCACCGTTGCTGGATTGCATGTCCTGCAGTTTGGAAATAGCCTTACTGGTTTCACTGCTCATTTTAACCAGGTCGAATAACAACGCGATATTTTTCTTTTGCTGGTTTTCATTTTGTGCATCCATTACCCAGGGTGTTTCCAGTAGCAGTGCTGATTTCAATTCTTCGTTTTTTTGCAGGTTGCTTAATAATACCGCTGTATCTGTCATACGCCACTTATCAAATACTGCTTTTATTTTCGGCGTACTGTTACTTACAAAAGATGCCAGTGTATTGGCATAATAGCGGTTAAAAGTTTGTTCGGCACATTCATATGGATACTCCATTAAATAAGGCAATGCCTGTACTGCATACCAAATCGGGTTGGAGGTATATTCCACCGTTAAGGCATGATTGGTTAACGTTTGACTATTGCCGCTGTTTAACAGTTTTTGAAATTTGAACGATTTTGTTGTTTCGTTCCTTAGATTGATGGGGATTGTTTCAGTTACCAGCGTGCGGTTGGTTAAAACGGGCAAAGCCATTTCTTCGCCATCACTGAAAGAGTTGCCCCCGTATTCTGAAGGGGTGTTATTGGTCGACTTCGCAGTGATGCGATAGGTCATGGCGCTGTTGAAGTTGAGGGGTATTTCCATTGGAAATTTTACCGCGGCACTTTGTCCCGCTTGTATGGTGAAATATTGCATTGGAAAAATATTTTTAAACCAACCATCCACAGGTTGATTGGTGGCGGCGTCCAGCAATTCCAGATGCGTAGTACCTGTGATTTCTTTGCCGGTGAGGTTAACTACTTTGGCACTGAATTCAATGCCATCGCCTTCGCGTAAAAATCTGGGTGCATTGGGTTGAACCATCAATGGTTTTTGTGTTACCGTTGATTTTTCAATATAGCCACTTTTTAAATCTTTGGTATGCGCAAAAGTCATCAACTTCCATTTGGTCAATGCTTCGGGCATGGTAAAACTAAAAGATACATTGCCCTTTTCATCCGTTTTAAAATCAGGAAAAAAGAAAGCTGTTTCGTTAAAGTTTTTTCGGATTTGGATGGATTGATTTTCAGGTTCCCGTTGACCAATCTGCGAACCAGTAGAATCCGATTTAATTTCATCCGCTTTCATTTCTTCATCCATCACAATTTTTGGGGATGTAAATTTTATTTGATTAGTCTGTGAAGGAGATTTCATAGCCATCGCGACAGGCGAGGATATTTCCTTTGCACTCATTTTTCTCTTTTGGCTACCATATCCAATAACAACTAATTCATTATCGAAATATAACAACCGGTCATAGGATTTCAATTTGTTGCTGACATAGTTAGTCTCCGTTCTATTATACTCTTCCGACCCATTTCCTTCAAATCCATTCGAGCTCCAATCAACAGTATTGTACAATTTTGGCCAAAAATTAAATGCACTCCAGTTGTGCGCTTTAAACTGATCGAGACTGGCATCGTACATTGCGGTCAACATTTCTGCAGCTACTTTTTCACCTTTCTCGCCACTGATTTTTACCGTCCATTTTTCTCCGGCACCGGGTAATAATTTATCCCTGAAACTGGTGTACTCAATATTCAGTTCTTTATTATTCCATGGGATATAAAAACTTTCCTGCCCTTCGTAAACGCGGTTGTGTTGTACAAAAGCATAACTCATCGCTATGCCACCACGATCTTTTTCTGCTACCTCAATTTCATTTTGAAATGGCTGCCTGTTGGTGATGGTTTGATAAGTTGTTTTGGTGTCTTCTTCCACTTTGGTTAATGC
>JANYFI010000062.1 GCA_025362765.1 Ferruginibacter sp.
TTTTTTTCAACCTGTCCAGCTGGTATAGCAACGCTCTTGGATTGTTGGAATCAAAAATCATCAAATCTAGTACCAGCGGTAATTGTATTAGTGAGCGGTATTTGTAACGGAAGTTTACCAGGCATTCATTGCTTACCAATACGGCCTCCTGTAATTTATAATCTACCAGGTCATCATTTTTAATTACCAGCGTGGCCCGCAACATGCTAGTCAGCAAAAGACATTGTTCAATTTTTCGGCCCATGTCCAGCATCAGCCAGCCTTGTTCCCTCGAAATGCTTTCGCGGTTTAAACCAATAAAAGCTACCACAGAAGTAACGAGGCTATCGAGTATATGCTGCATTTTTAAATGACCTATTGTGGGGTAGTCTTTTACAGTAGCCCAGGCTTCTTCCATACCACGCAATACGCGCCAGGTATCGGTAGACCAATGATCCCTTACGGCATGCACAGCTCTGATGAACAGTACAAAATCATATTTTAAACTACCTGCTCTTTTTTCGTTAAATAAAATATCTTTTAACTCCGGCCACGGGTGTTGTAGTTTTTCTTTGTTGTCTTTATCTTCTTCATCAATAAAGCCGGGATAAGTAAATGTATAATGCGTAAGTGCTTTTAATAACACCTGTTCTGCCAGTATATCTGTTTCCTGTACCAGGCGGTTTCCTTCAGCAATGGTTTGTATCACCGTTCTGTGAAAACGGGTATTGCCCAGCAGCCGTTCAGTATAGCGACCCACCCAGAAAAGATTTTCAGCGGTATTGCTCGGCAATACGCCACCGTTAGCCATAGCCGTGATATGTTCTGTATATTTTTTAGGCAGTACAATTGCGTACACAGGTTCCTGTGAAATAATCCAGGTATCCTTACTTTGCCCGCCTGATTGGTTCGAAACAATGAAATTCGATGCATCAGAAGATGTTCTGCTCAGACCACCGGCCATTGCTGTATAACTGTCACCATTGCTTACTAAAAAACTTCTGAAAATAGTTTTGCGGGGTTCCAGTTTGCTATTGATTAAAGATGGGGTGGAGCTAAGGCCAATCTTTTCCTGACCCACATATAAAAAGGGATATTTAATAATCTGTTGTTTCAACTCTTTTAATTGTGTCATAGATAGCGTGCCGCCATCAACAGAAGTACTTTTACTGGTGCCCCGGTAAATTCTTTTAATTACCAGCGATTGCATATTGTTGAGCACGTACTTCATTTCTTTTTGCTGACCACACCACCAGGAAGCGATGGTAGGCAGCAGCAAGCCTGTGCCAAAAAAGTATTTCGAAATATTTTGGAGGAAAGGCATCAAGCCCGGGTTTTCTAAAATGCTGCTGCCCGGTGGATTGGCTATGCTAACATTTCCACTACGAATTACCTGTAACAAACCCGTTACTCCCAACTGGCTGTCGGGCTTTAACTCCAGCGGATCGCAATAAATATCATCAATACGACGAATGATAACATCCACTTTCTCCAGTCCGCTCAATGTTTTCAGCCAAACAAAATTGTGTTTCACCATCAGGTCGTGGCCCTGCACCAAAGTATAACCAAGGTTGGAAGAAAGATAAGAATGTTCAAAATAAGTTTCATTGCCAGGACCTGGAGTAAGTATTACGATCCGTGGATTTTGATGGTGCCTGGACCCCAGTTCGTTGAGCGAATGGCTCATGGCATCAAAATAAGGTGACAAATGCCGCACTTTTAAACCACTAAACAATTCGGGCAACGCCCTCGTCATTACAGTCCTGTTTTCGAGTGCATAGCCAGAGCCGGATGGGGCCTGTGTGCGGTCGCTGATGATCCACAATTTGCCGTCAGGACTGCGGGCCATATCGGCAGAATACAATACCAGGCTATGTTTTCCCGGAAACTTGATGCCGGCGCATTGCCGCAAAAAGCCGGTATGGTTATAAATCAATTCCAGGGGAATGATGCCTTTTTTTATCAGTTTTTGCTCACCATAAATGTCCTGTAGTACCAGGTTAAAAAGGTTGGCTCTTTGTATGAGTGCAGCTTCTGTCAATTCCCATTCTTCTTTACTGATCAGGAAGGGAATGGCATCCATGTTCCAGTCGCGGTTGTCTGTTTTACTATCTCCGTAAATATTGTAGGTCACTCCATTTTCTTTGAGCAACCTTGCGATTTCGCTGTTACGGTTAAGTATTTCAGTATTGCCGAGTTGATTGAGGGATTTAAAAAAGGACTCCCAATGCGGCCGAAGATTTCCATCCCTGCCCATCATTTCGTCATACGAATACTGATTGGTTAAATAACCGGGATAATCAGCGGTAGAACGTAAATTTGAAAGCATGAATATATTTTAAGGCAATGATTGCCCGCTATTAGTTTGCGCTAAAATTACGACATATTCTCCGATCGGTTAAGTTTTAGAAAACAAGTTAGCTACACTCACTGGAGACAGGTAGAAGTCTCCCGAAATGAAACAACGGCAAAGACATTCGCAAAGGATAATTGGTCGTGTTGCTCTTATTATCCGGAGTACCTGAATCGAAAAAAAGTTTCAAGCAACGAAACAAAGGGAGCGACGTAAGCAAAAGATATTCTTCGTTATTTTTTTTGTACCAGTAGTGCCCGTTGTGTGAAAAAAAGCACAACAATTAATGCCGGGCCTTTTTATTTAGTGAAGAGGTATTACAATCAATTAAAAGGATTGTCGACTATATTAAAATTGCCGCCTTCATTGTTTTCCAAAGCGGACTGTATTTCATTTTTCAGCAACCCGCTGCCACCGCCCCAGTGCTGAATAATTTTTATGTCAGGATTTTGAAGCGTAAATATTTTGCGCAACTTAAGTTCACTATCGCTTGCTATGCCGCCACCCAGTAAAACCAACTCATATGAATGCTGGTGAAAAAGTTCAATAGCCGATTCATCTTCGCTGGTACCAGTGGCATTCCAGTGTTCGTTTTTATTAACCAAACGAACCACAGCTTGCAGAATGTCTGCATCCCTGCCAATTACCAATATTTGTATTTTGTTCATGGTGTTTTTTTGTTGAGTTGTGAGTTGTGGATAGTGAGTGGTCAATAGCGTATTGTGCATCATTACATTTACTCACCATTGATTGTTTTCGAATTGACCATGCACTATTGACTATTCACTACATTGCCATCGGAACTTCCATCAGTAAAAATTCCGCGTCTGTCTCCGCAGTAATTTGCACCTTATCCGTATCCCAAATACCAAAGCCATCACGGGTGTTTAATAACTGGCCATCTACTGTTAAATCGCCTTTTAAATTGAACACATACAGGCCATTTCCTTTTGCTTTAAACTGGTATTCGGTGGTGATGCCCTTATCGAAATTGGCTATATGAAACCAGGCATTTTGATGTATCCAAACACCCGCATCATCAGGGTTCGGCGATAAGATTTGCTGCAATTTATTTTTCCTGTCTTCCAGGTTTAAAGGAATCTGGTCGTATCGCGGTGTTACATTTTTTTTGTTGGGAAATACCCAAATCTGCAGGAACTTGACCGTGCTGTTATTGCTCTTGTTGTATTCGCTGTGCTGTATGCCTGTACCGGCGCTCATCACCTGTATCTCGCCATTTTTTATAACAGCCACATTGCCCATGCTGTCTTTGTGTTCCAGGTCTCCTTCCAGCGGAATGCTGATGATTTCCATGTTGTCGTGTGGATGTGTGCCGAAGCCTTTGCCGCCCGCTACGGTATCATCATTCAATACCCGTAGTACGCCAAAGTGCATTCTTTCCGGGTTGTAATAATTTGCAAAACTAAAGGTGTGTTTGCTGTGCAGCCAGCCATGGTTTGCATCACCACGGGTATCGGCTTTATGTAATACTGTGTTTGCCATATTTGTAGTTTTTATTTTTTTAAAAATGTTTTTTAAAAATTGATACTGCAAAGATGCATTTAAACAGGGGCTGGTTACAATAAGGCAGGTTAAGAAATGAGCTTAATGTAGGTTAAGATTTTTTAACTTTCGACCGGTTGTTTCGGAGTTTACTCAAAAATTCCGGCGTAACGCCAATGTAGGAGGCAATTAATTTTTGGGGCAGATCGTGGATCAGCGTGGGGTAGGTACTGCAAAAATTACCGTAGCGCTGGCTGGCAGTTAAACTCAGGCTGTCTATCAGTCTCTGGCGGCTACTCACCAGCGAGTTTTCCGTAACTATCCTGAAATAGCGTTCCAGCGCAGGTATTTTGTCGAATAAAATGAGTTGATTTTTACGGCTCAATAAATATACTGCTGTATCCATCAGGGCGTCAATATTTAAATGACCTTGCTGTTCAGAAATGAAGCTGTACATGTCGGTAATCCACCAGCCTTCCGGCGCAAACTGTAAAATATGTTCAAAGCCATTTTCATCAATAGAATAGGAGCGCAGGCAACCGCTTATTACAAAAGCAACCTCCTTTGCCATCTGGCTTTCGTGCAAAAGAAACTGTCTCTTTTTAACGGCTTTAAACACCAAAAAATCAACCAGTATTTCCTGATCTGGTGCTGATAAATGAATGTGTTTTTGTAAAGTGTCAATTAATTTTTGAACGCTCATGGAGTAAATTTAGTGATTCGGCATTTGAATGTATACAAAGAGGCAAGCCAGTGATGGATTGCCTCTTAATAATAAAAATCCGTAAAGTCGAATAAAAAATTAATCCGGCAACACCTTCACCATTATGTTTTTAAAATAAACTTTACTTTTTGGATCATGGCCTTGTAATGCAAATGTGCCATCAGAAATTTTGCGTAAAGAATCGCCGCCGCTGCGTTGTAGATTATCAGGTTCGGTATAATCAACCACTGTTTTATCATTCAGTTTTATCTGCACTCTTTTTCCCTGCACTTTAATATATTCTGTGTACCATTCATTGTCTTTTACATACACTTCTTTTACGTCTTGTATGCCATACAGGCTGCCGGTTCTGCGCCAGTCGGTGTGGGAATTGTTTACCTGCACTTCGTATCCTTTGGCAGGCCAGCCACCCTGCTGAAAAGCGGTGTGAAAATAAATCCCTGAATTAGAGCCAGGCATTGTCATCACATCGGCTTTAAATTCAAAGTTTTTAAAATCATGCTGGTGTACATCACCAGTATAAAATAAATGCGCCGTTTCGCCATTTACTACAATCATTCCTTTTTCAACCTTAAACGTAGCCGCATTGTCGCCTACCTTCCAGTTATTGAGTGTTTTGCCATCAAACAAAGAAACCCATTCATCGGTTTTCTTATTAATAACAAAAGCAGTCATCAAAAAAAATGCGCCGCAAACGGCGAAAAGGGAAATGTATTTTCTCATGAAATTTATTTTATAAGTAAAAGTGAAAGTGTCAACGAATCTACCTTGTTTTTTCAGGATTCACAAAAGGGTTTCACACAACGAGCAATAAGAAGAACAAAGGGAACAACGGATTATTTATTACCCTTTGTGTACTTCGTTGTCTTTGTTTCGTTGTGTGAAACCGCTCACTTATAAAACAATTTATCCCGGCTGGCCACTGCGCTGGTGATGTACTGTTGTAGAAATGATTGTTGCGCTACAGTTTTTGCGGCTAACCGATCGAGGCGTTCAGTAAGGCCTTTAGTATCGTATTGAAAGTTCTCCACTATTTCGCCGATGTGCTTTATTTTTTTTCGGGCATCTGCCAGCAAGCCATTGACAGGGCGAAGGAGGTTATTGAGATCAGCATCAGGTTTGGCTGGAATAAAACGATTGTTTCTGTATTGAACAAAGGTATTAAAAACGGCGGTGGCCTTGTTAAGGTCAGCCACAGCGCCATTGTATAAATTCATATCCTGGTCGCCATAGACGATGGCGATTTTCATGTTTACATAATTTCGCCAGTATTTAACCATGTCATTGTCAATGCCTGCCTGCTGCATGCGGCGTGCCGACGCTTCCAGTTGCTGCAGGCTATCGAGTTGTAAAAAATGATCAATTGAATCAGCAATATTCCAAACAGGCACATCCTTTTTTTTTAAATAATTTCCCTTATCAAATTCCTTTTGAGAAAGCGGCTGTGGCAGCAATTGCCAAAGCGGATCGAAAGGCATATGTGTTTCAATAAATTGGCTGGGTGAAATTAAAAACCAGTTGGCGTGGTTACCAGCACCCGCATCCCATGTAGGATCACAAAGCAACCATTCGTTGTTAAATTGAACAGCGCTCCAGCTATGGCCGCTTCTTTTGATATTGCCCGATACATTTGTATACCCAGTGATAGTAAAAGCGGGAATACCGCACCTGGACACAATGTCGGTAAAAACAGTGGCAAAGTTTTCGCATACGCCTTTCCTTCTTCTTAAAGTTGATGCAGCTTTGGTGTGTTCATCCACCCCCCAGTTGATATTGTACATGCTGTCTTTATCATAGTGGATATTTGAGGTGATCCAGGCATAGATAGCGCCCAGCTTATTGCCGTCTGTCGAAAAATTGGCTTGTACATAACTGGCAATAACTGCGGTAGAATAGGTTTGTGAAGAAGGAATAAAGCTGCGTGTAAAACTATTTTCCTGCTGGCCCTTTGTAACAAAGTAACAAGCGGCAAACAGTAAAAAAAATAGCACCTTTTTCATCTATTAAAATTATTATAAAATAGGGAGATTGAAAAGCCAAATTTGTATGGCTCCTTTAAAAATTAGCGGCAGGAGGTCTGTTTTTACGACCTCCAAATTAATCGCCGGGTGACGACCCAAGCTCCATAGGAGCTACCACTTTGTAGAAAAAAACAGCAAATAAATATACTCGCTCCATCGGAGCGTCCCCTTGATTGGATGGATTTCTAAATGGTGAATGTATACGGCACGTAAATGTATTGGTTGTTCTATTTTCTACAAAGAGGGAAGTCTCATGGAATTAACGCAGTTATAGTTTTTGATTTGAATAATACAAGGCATTCCATTTTTTAATGCAGCTAAAAATGTAATACTTCGTATTATTGCTGCAATACTTTTGCAAAGAATACCTTTGAAAAAGAACGAATGACCTTTTAAATTTTTACTATGCAAACAAACCGGATATTGGCTTTCAGCAGTTCAAGAGTGGGAGAGTGCGGGTATCTTGAAATGACGCTTCCAGTAATAAAAAAATTTTTGGACGATGAAGCGCTGAACATCGCTTTTATTCCTTTTGCCAGTGTAAGGGGTGACTATGAAGCCTACGCAGAAATGGTACGCCTTGCGTTAAAGGAGTTGCCTTACACTATTACAACAGTGCTTCACCAGGATGCAAAAGCGATTGTGGAAAAAGCCGACGTGATTATGGTGGGTGGCGGCAACACATTTAAACTGGTGCATGATATTTATGATTGCCAGTTGCTGGATATTATCCGCAATAAAGTAAATAAGGGAACGCCTTATATTGGATGGAGTGCGGGGGCCAATATTACAGCTCCGGGCCTCGGCACTACTAACGACATGCCGGTAATAGCCCCTAAAAGCTTCAACACATTGGGCTTGCTGCCATTTCAAATTAATCCGCATTATAACAACGCAAAACCATTTGGCCATAATGGCGAAACACGCGACCAGCGGCTGGAAGAATTTATGCAAATGAATTCAGGCTTACCCATTGTCGGCTTGCCTGAAGGCACTTACCTGCAACTGGAATCAACCCTGTTAACCTTTAACGGAGCGTACGAAGGGGTTTTATTTTATTGGGATGAAAAAGATGCAATAACAAAAAGAGCAATTGCTGTTGGCGAAGACCTTTCATTTTTATTATAGGCTATTAGGCGCCTTGCAAATAATAATGGAAGTGAAAATGGATTTGAATATCGCGGTATAAAAAAATTGCCTGCAGAAATTAATTCCTACAGGCAATTTTTATTCAAAAAAATCCATTTAAATTACACCAGTCGAAATGGATTTTTTTACTTTTTGTTTAAATATAACGGTTGATAATATTTTCCAAATATTCCTGCTGTCCGCTAATCGATTTTGGTTCACCATTTTCAACAGCATAAGTTCTTAAATCTTCCAGCGATAATTTGCCTGCTTCAAATGCAGCACCCTGGCCGCTATCAAAACTTGCATACCGGTTGGTCCTTATTTTTTTATAATCCGATTTATTTAACACCGCATCCGCAACAATCAGCGCCCTGGCGAAAGTGTCCATGCCACCAATATGCGCATAAAATAAATCTGCCGCATCGGTAGAATTTCTGCGGATCTTCGCATCAAAATTAATACCGCCGCCACCAAAGCCACCGGCTTCTAAAATCACCAGCATCGCTTCTGCCAGTTCGTTTACATTGTTGGGGAACTGGTCAGTGTCCCAGCCATTCTGGTAATCGCCGCGGTTGGCATCAATGCTGCCCAGCGTACCGGTATCAGCAGCCACCTGCAATTCATGCTGAAATGTGTGGCCGGCAAGTGTGGCATGGTTTACTTCAATGTTTAATTTAAAGTCGTTCAGCAAATCAAATTGGCGTAAAAAGCCAATTACCGTTTCGCTGTCATAATCGTATTGATGTTTGCTTGGTTCGCATGGTTTTGGTTCAATAAAGAAAGAGCCTTTAAAGCCATTCTTTCTTGCATAATCTTTTGCGGTATGTAAAAAGCGGGCCATGTGCTCTTTTTCTCTTTTCGTGTTCGTGTTCAGCAAACTCATATATCCTTCGCGGCCTCCCCAGAAAACATAATTTTCTCCACCTAAAGCCATAGTAGCATCCAGTGCGGCTTTTACCTGTGCACCACCATGGGCAAGTACATGAAAATCAGGATTAGTAGCAGCACCATTCATATATCTCTTGTTAGAAAATAAATTGGCCGTGCCCCATAATAATTTTACACCACTTGCGGCCTGCTTTTGTTTTAAGTAATCGGTTAAAGCCTGCAGGCGGCGGTCATTTTCATTTACATCGCTGGTATAATCTACCACATCCACA
>JANYFI010000848.1 GCA_025362765.1 Ferruginibacter sp.
CATTGACCACTCTGAAAAAAATCTATATCCATTCAAATGTCCGCAATAAATTACCACCAGGGGTAGTGCGGAATTGCATATTGTTAGCGCAAAAAAAATAGCGTGCGATTAAGCCCACAAATTGGAGGGATATTCTCCTGCTGCTACCAACTTATCTACACTTGCCTTCACTTCAGGAGCATCTTCTTTATACGTTACACCAAACCATTGTGCGGAAGTTGGTATTACTTTTACGTTGCCTTCTTTATTCTTTACCACTTTATCTACTACTAGCGGAATAAAAAATTCCCCTTTGGGATTTTGTATTTCTCTGTCTAAAAATTCACCGAAATAATTTTCACTTTGCGTGATAAAGTTGGGAGAAAATGCGAAAAAATTCATACTTACGCTGGAGTCTTCGCCTACTTCGTGCAGTCCGCTTTCATCTTCGTACGTAATGATGCCTTTCTCGTTTCTATAAATTTTTGTCCGTTCGTTGATATCAACCAGGTTACCTTCTCCATCTACCTTACATACACCCCGGCTCACACTTCCATTGTCGCTTAAAGTTTTCTTTAATTCATATCCAATGATAGCATAGTTGTTATCTGCCACTTTTGAAGTTAGAAAACCTGCTGCTTTTTCAAATCCGTCTCGGCCATAAAAATCATCTGCATTGATTACGGCAAATGGTTCCTTCACTATGTCCTTACAGCAAAGTACGGCATGTGCAGTGCCCCATGGCTTTTTTCTTTCTTCAGGTATTTGCCTGTTGCCAATAAATTTAGTTAGCTCCTGGAAGGCGAATTCAACCTCAATTTTGCCTGTTAATTTCTTTGCGAAATTGTCTTTAAACATATCCAGAAATTCTTCCCTGATAATAAACACTACTTTACCAAAGCCGGCACGAATAGCATCATAGATGGAATATTCCATAATGGTTTCGCCGCTTGGGCCAAAGCCCTGCACCTGTTTCATACTACCATAGCGACTTGCCATACCTGCCGCCAATACTACTATAGTTGGTTTCATTTTTTATTAAGTTTGTTCCTGCCTGTAACAGGATGTTTCGGAATTGTAATCAATAGCAATTATTATAAACGTATAATTAACATTGAATTATATTGTGATTGCGAAAATAATCTAATAGGCTTATAAAATGCTTTTTGATACTGCAAATATTTCATGCGATGTTGTTATAAACGATTGCCTTACAAAAAAAAATGTACAGCTTTCTGTGTTAAGGCTGGACAAGATTCATCCGGTTGTGTCTGGTAACAAGCTTTTTAAGCTGCATTATTTTTTAGAAGATGCCCTTACATTTTCTAAACCGGGCATCCTAACGTTCGGAGGTGCCTGGTCAAATCATTTAATCGCAACAGCCTTTGCCTGTAAAAGTTGCGGCCTAAAAAGTATTGGGTTGGTAAGAGGTGAACAGCCCACAATCTTGTCAGCTACTTTACAGGCCTGCAAAAACTACGGCATGCAATTGCATTTTCTGTCAAGGGAATTGTACACAAGGAAAGATGAGAATGAGTTTTTAAGCCAATTTCCCAAAGAATGGAAAAATTATATAGTAGTACCCGAAGGTGGCTATCACCCAAAAGGCGCTGCCGGCGCAAGTCTTATCGTACAATGGATTCCTGAAAACACCACACATGTCTGCACTGCTTTGGGAACAACCACCACCCTTGCAGGGTTATTATACGGTGTAAAAAAACAGCAGCAGGTAATTGGCGTACCAGTACTAAAGGGAATGACTGATATAGATAACAGACTGACGCATTTAACTGGTGAAAAAAATGAAGTGGTTTTACTGAACAATTACCATTTTGGCGGTTATGCAAAAAAAACGCCGGCGCTTTTACAATTCATGAATTTGTTTTATCAGCAAAATAAAATACCCACCGACTTTGTTTACACTGCAAAAATGATGTACGGCATACTTGAACAAGTTGAAGCAGGCTTATTCCCATCAGGAAGTAAAATTATTTGTCTTCATACCGGCGGATTACAGGGAAATGCTTCTTTGCCTGAAGGCACTTTAATTTTCTAATTTGTTTTTACAGCTTGTTATCTTTGCCTTACAAAAATGTACGTTACCTGCATTTACAAGAAACCATGCGTAAATTTTTATTATTCAGTATTTTAATAATCCCTGCCTTTGCGTTGCATTGTTTTAGCCAGGATACCTTGCCGCGTATTACGGTAAAAAATATCAACAATCAAATCATCATTAGCTGGAAAAATAACTACGGCGCTAAAATCAATAATATCAATATTCAACGCTCGAAAGATAGCTTGAAAAATTTTACTACCATAGGATCGGTACTTAATCCGCTAAATAAGGAGAATGGTTATGTAGATCAAAAAGCACCGGGACCGGATATGTTTTACCGGGTTTTTGTAGCTTTTGACGGCGGCACTTATTTTTTTTCGAAGGCACACAAACCCGTTATTGAAGTACCACAACCAATGGCGGTATCAGTTAATGGCGATACAGTAATACAACAAGCAACAGAGTTAACCCCGGCAATAGATTTTGCAGTTACACCAACTATGCCCGTTAATCAACCAGAAAAAGAGTTGTTGGGTGCAGATAAGGATTTGTTACCTCCCTATAAAAAACCGGCGAAACCAAAACCTCCTACCGGTTTTGTACCCAGTAAATTTATTTATTCCAATAAAGAAAACAATCTTATAGTCACCCTTCCCGATGCCGACAAAGAAAAATTTTCATTACATTTTTTTGATGATAAGGACAGGCTGGTATTTGAAATAAAAAATATAACAGAAGCTTACATAATTGTAGAAAAAGTAAATTTTCTACACACAGGTTGGTTTTATTATCAATTATTTGATGACGGTGTGTTATTGGAAAAATATAAATTTTACATCGGCAGGGATGGCTGGACAGGGCCTCCGCCACCTGAAACAAAAAAGCCCGTGATGACAGAGCCACAATATTAACTACTATTAATGACTATTCGCTATTTGGAATAACTAATTATTTTAGTATTTTTGTCTAAAATAATTAGTTATGAACATAT
>JANYFI010000851.1 GCA_025362765.1 Ferruginibacter sp.
ACGAACGCACATGCAAAAAATATTTTCAGTTAAAAATTTGATTATTCTGGTAGCGATTTCCCTTTCGCTGAATGCCTGTAAAAACAGTAGTAATAAGAAAACAAAGTCTTCTGTTACCGGGTGGAACTACGATGATAAAAATATGGGTAATTACCATGTTGCAAAAATGAAATATCCAAAAGCTGGCCCCGGATTGGTTTTTGTACAAGGTGGTACTTTTGTGATGGGCGCAAAAGAGGAAGATGTAATGGGCGATTGGAATAATATCCCCCGTCGTATTACTGTGCCTTCGTTTTTTATTGACGAAACTGAAGTGGCGAACGTACATTACAGGGAATATATTTACTGGCTTGAAAACACTTTTGCCGGCGATACTGCTGTGATGGCCAAGGCTTTACCCGACACACTTTGCTGGCGGGAAGAGCTCGCTTATAACGAGCCATATGTTGAATATTATTTCAGGTATCCTGCTTACAACTATTATCCTGTAGTTGGTGTTTCCTGGCAACAGGCCCATGATTTTTGTATATGGAGATCAGACCGTGTAAACGAATTAACGTTATTGCAAAAGGGATATTTGAAAAAAGATTTTGCTAAGAAAGAAATGAGGGGCGGAGGCGCGGAGGGTTCATTTAATACAGAAACCTACCTTATGAATCCAGAATTAATTCAGGGAAGAACCAAACCAAAAAAATCTGAGTTAAAAGATGTAAGTGGTAAGCCAAGAGCCAACGTAAAAATGGAAGATGGGATTTTGAATATGGGATATCGGTTACCAACAGAAGCTGAATGGGAATATGCTGCATATGGCTTGTTGGACCAAAACCCTAACCCCCGCAAAAAAGAAGGCAAAAGCGGAGAAGAGTTAATTTCTAACCAACAAATTTATTCATGGAGCAAAAACCCTAATGGTTTGCGTGATAACCGGAGAGGTAGTTGGCAAGGTAAATTTTTAGCGAACTTTAAACGAGGCAGTGGTGATAACATGGGTGTTGCCGGTGGATTAAATGACCGTTCTGCTATTCCTGGTAATATTAAAGCATTTTATCCTAATTCATTTGGCTTGTACAATATGAGTGGCAACGTGGCTGAATGGGTACAGGACGTTTACAGGCCATCTACTCCAACTGATGGAGAAGATTTTAACTATTTTAGAGGAAACAAATTTGAAAAATATTATAAAAACAGCAGTGGCGAATTTGAAAGAGATTCTTTAGGTCATTTGAAGAAAACCGCAGTTAGTGATGAGGAAATAAAAAACCGCCGTAACTACCAGCACAATAACCTGATCGGACATTTGGATGGCGATTCAACCAGCGGCGCATTTTATCAATATGGTGTAACTACATTGATCAGTGACAAGTCAAGGGTGTTTAAAGGTGGAAGCTGGAACGACCGTCCTTATTGGTTATCACCTGGTGCACGCAGATTTTTGGAAGAAGATCAGTCATCCAGCACCATTGGTTTCCGTTGCGCACAAACTTACATGGGTTCTCCTGAAGGTGCTGGGTTTAAAGAAGGTAATATCTTTGGAAAACGCAAGCAGAACAGTAGAAAAAGACAATAACAGTTTCAATACTTTATTAAGCCTCTTACTTGTTGTAAGGGGCTTTTTTGTATCCGCTACTATCCACTCACTTTAGTTTTGCCGCTTATCTACTTCCTAAATGCACAAATAATTGTTTGGCGTATGGTTTTACAAAAGATAGTAATCAGTTCTTCCTTATTTTTGATACATGGAAATTCAGGATTTATATGCTCATTTTTCGCAGCACCCATCAATACAAACTGATACAAGGAAACTTCAACAAGGTGATCTTTATTTTGCACTAAAAGGCCCCAATTTTAATGGTAATAAATTCGCCTTCGAGGCTTTGGAAGCCGGCGCTGCATTTGCCGTATTGGATGAAAAGGTTGGTTTTTCTGATGATAGAATTATTTATACGGGTAACACGCTTGAAACCCTGCAACAGCTGGCCCAACATCACCGCCGACAATTCACCATTCCCTTTCTTGCAATTACCGGTAGTAATGGTAAAACAACTACCAAGGAGTTAATACACGAAGTGTTGTCAACTTGTTTTAAAACATATACCACCAAAGGAAATTTAAATAATCATATCGGTATCCCTCTTACCATATTATCCGTAAAAAAAGATGCAGAAATAGCCGTCATAGAAATGGGGGCCAATCACCAGCATGAAATTGAAAGTTACTGTAGCTATACTTTGCCCACGCATGGGCTTATCACCAATTGCGGCAAGGCTCACCTGGAAGGTTTTGGAGGCGTTGAAGGCGTTAAAAAAGGCAAAGGTGAACTATTTGACTACCTGAAAAAATCCAACGGAACTGCATTTATCATGTCGGATTACGAGTACTTAAAGGAAATGAGCTACGGTATATCCGAAATTAAAACATATGGAACACAACAGGCAGAGATAACAGGAATTGCAGCCAATACCCATGAGTTTTTAGAAGTAACAATGACCGGAGGAACCGGAATTAAAAATATCAATACCCATTTGGTTGGAACC
>JANYFI010000852.1 GCA_025362765.1 Ferruginibacter sp.
TGCCCACATAACAAACAACTGCCATAAAAAACAGCACTACATTTTTTGTTTTAAATAACTGCACATGTGTTGCCCACTGACCGGCTTTTTCATCGGGTTTTAATGTTACTTTAGGAAACTTTGAAAGAAAAATAATTAGCACCATCGCCAGGCAAATCACTACAAAAACAAAGTACAACGAAATCCAGGGTAAATTCGCAGGCACCAGCTTTTTAAAAAAAGAATAAAATCCGCTGGGCTCGTTTTGTTGCAAACCCGATACCATGCGGGAATAAACCAGCGGGCTAAGGAAGGAAGCCAGGCCGAAAATTAATTGGGCCATCACTGAATAAAAGGCATAGTGTTCTTCACCACCGGCCGTGCGCAGCAACGGGTTAATAACAACCTGCAACATTGCCATACCGCAGCCAATCACAAATAGAGAAAAAACAGCCGAGAGATAATTGGGATATAACGCCAGCATCAACGAACCAAGCAAAGCGATTACAAAAGCGGCCATCATCATTTTCTTTTCATTGTATTTTTCAATCAGCATGCCGGATGGTATCGACATAACGCCATAAGCGATAAAAAAGGCAAACGGCAGCAAAGCCACCAGCGTTAGGCTCAGGCTGAATCCGGTGATCATATCCGGTATCAGCGGTCCGATTACATTGGTTAAAAAAGAGATGACAAAAAACGTCAGCATAATAAGAAAAACGGTGTAATAACTTCTTTTCATCAGCAGGTGGTTGGTTGAAAAAGGGAATAATCATTCAATTTTACTTTAATTATCCACGTGGCAAAATTTTTTTACAACTTGTTCCGGTTTAACGACGGTTATTTTTTTGCTATGAGGTAAGTTAGCCTGCTGCTTCATTGTATTGGTATCAATAATTATAGCAAACAGACAAGGCGCAATACAATGCGTTACTGCAAATTAGAGGAGTGTATTTAATGCCGATCCTATTTTTCTTAACCAATAAAAGCAGGTAATTTTGCGCATCAGATTTTAAAAGGCAACTATTCAGCAAGGTATTTATTGAACAATAATTAGCTGAAATAAAATTTTAACCGATCAATCAAATTATAACCATGCGTTTTTCTGCTATTTTACACCGGGTTGGATTGGGTGCCTGCATCCTGTTGCTAATCTCCTGTTTTTTGCCCTGGACTTATTATGCGGACCCTCACATAACAAGCGAAGCAGAAAAAACATTTACCGGATTTTTTACTTTTCACAATCAATACGGCAAACCTGGCATGTTGCTTTCATTGATTGCAGTGCTGGTATTTATATTGATGTTGCTACCTAAAATATGGGCTAAACGGGCCAATATTTTTATTACTGCGCTGGGTTTGGGCTATGCTGTAAAAACCTACATTCTTTATACGTCTTGTTACAACGCCTATTGTCCCGAAAAAAAAGCAGGAATTTTTATAATGATGTTGTCGGTAGTGTTGTTGCTGGCAGCCTCTATGTTTCCTGATGTAAAATTGGAAAACGAGGATAAAGGTTAAACTTTTTTTACTTCCTTCGACCAGGCATCTTTTAGCGTAACAGTCCTGTTAAAAACAAGTTTGTTTGTGGCTGATTCTTTATCCAGACAAAAATATCCTTTTCTCAAAAACTGGTAGCGGGTAGCAGTGGTTCCAAGCTGCAAAGATGGTTCTACAAAGGCATTGCTGATTACTTTTAATGAATCTTCGTTGATGTATTCTTTAAAATCTCCCTCTTCAGCAGATGGATTTTCTACTTTAAATAACCTTTCGTATAATCTTACTTCAGCAGGCAACGCATGTTCCACACTCACCCAATGAATAGTACCTTTTACACTGATGCCGCTGGTATCGTTACCACTTTTTGTTTCGGGTAAATAAGTGCAATGGATTTCATTCACAGTGCCATCTCCATCTTTTGTAAAACCATCACATTGTACAATATAGGCGCTTTTTAAACGAACCCTTGCACCCGGTGCCAGCCTGAACCACTTTTTGGCTGCCACTTCCATAAAGTCTTCCCTTTCTACCCACAACGTTTTACTAAAAGGAACTATCCTTGTACCGTATACTTCATCGGGGCCATTTTCGCTTATCATTTCTTCCGTTTGACCTTCTGGATAATTGGTGATGATTAATTTTACAGGATCAAGTACACCCATTACCCTTAATGCAGATTTGTTGAGGTCTTCGCGTAAACAAAATTCAAGCAAGCTGAAGTCAATCATATTTTCTCTTCTGGCTACC
>JANYFI010000015.1 GCA_025362765.1 Ferruginibacter sp.
CACCCCTTCAATTGAGCCGCCTTCAAAAAGCCAGCTTCCATCTGATGTAAATAATGGCACAGCTACACCCGCTTTTATTAACTGGTTTTTAATAGCCAGACTATAAGCTTTGTGTTCGCTTAACGGTATATCTTTTCGCTGTGCCACATAAGAACCAAATTCATTTTCTGCCTGTATCATAATAACCGGCCCTCCATGGGTGATTTGTAAATCTTTTACTTCTGCTATTAATTTACTGATATAAATGTTGCACGAATCCAGGAAAGGTTTGTTATTGGTTCTTATCACCAGGTCTTTATTATTTTGTAACCACCATGGGTAACCGCCAAACTCCCACTCCGCACAGGCATACGGACCGGGACGCAAAATAACCATCAGGCCTTCTGCCGCCGCCGCTTTTATAAAAGCCCGCAGGTTATGGTTACCAGTTTTAAAATCCCATACCCCCGGTGCGGTTTCATGAAAATTCCAAAAAACATAAGTGGTGATTGTATTAAGGCCCATGGCCCTTGCCATCTGCAGGCGATGCTTCCAGTACGCTGCAGGTATTCTTGCATAATGCATTTCACCACTATAGATATTGGTGGAGGCTCCATCGTGAAAGAAATGTCCGTCTCTAATTTCAAAGCCATGTTTTTGCTGGGCTGTACCCGTAGTAATACAAGCCAGCAATATCAGGAACGTAAATAAAATCTGCTTCATATTTTTCAATCAATTTAAATAAAGATACCAGCCAAAAAGTTACGAATAAATACTGCGATAAAATAGTGTACAAAGAAGTTAAAAATGCGTTGGCGCAATCGAACAATTCTGTTCACATTTTAAATAGGTACAACTAAAAATTAACATCTATAAATCCCAGGGGATAACGTAATGTAAACAAGGCTGGATAAAATATCAGGTTTAAATTTTCGTCCTGGCTGCGGCAATTTTACTCAAAACCATTCTTTACAACAACGGTTTCACCCTTCACCATATCTATGGCCAATATATTTTGATTGAGGGTGTAACCCTTTTTATTGCCGGCAATATAAAACGTTTTAAAGGGTAATTGTAAATGCATCGGGCCACCGGTAACGGCAGTAATTTTCACTTCCATAATGTTGCCGTTTTCTTTTATGGCTGAAACTAAAAAGGCACCTTCTGTCCGAAGCGTTTTAAAGGAAACTTTTTTCCAGCGGTCGGGAATTGCCGGAAAAACTTCAATATACCCTTTGTCACTTTGTAGCAGCATTTCGTGTATGCCTTGCGCAAAGGCAAAATTACCTTCCAGCGTAAATGGGCGATAGGTGAAGTTAGAATATTGTCCGCCCCGCTGGTCGCCATTTAAATGAAAACTGTTGGAAGAAACAAAGTTGCTGGCGAATATTTGCAACATTTTCGCGGCACTATCGCCTTGCTTCGCCCTGGCGTACAGGCAGGCTGCCCAGCTAAAAGAATAGCCGCACCATTCCCTGGTTCCTTTATGCTGCAGCCAGCGCAGGCTTTTATTGATGATGTTACTGTCTGCTTCATTGGTAATATCCATGTTAGCCATAGGATAAATCGCCATGAGGTGTGCATGATGCCGGTGAGACTGGTCCAGGTTTTGACCAGGGGCAATCGTAAGCCCGGTTTGATTTACATCATATGCAGGATACAACCCGGCAGTTGATGTCTTTCGGGTACTGGAACCAGCTTTTTCCAATACGTCGCTGTATTCCCGATCAAGACTTTTCACCAACGACAAATCATAATTGGTAAAATGAGGGAACCATGCTTTGATGCTGTTGTCATTATATTCCGGCGAAGAACTGAGCGGCAACTTGTACAGATGGGTAACGGAGTCGAATTGCCGTATTTGTGACAAATATTTTTCCACAGCAGCAAGATAAGGAAGGCATTTTTGTTGAAGAAATATTGCATCCATACTATATTTCCACTGCCAGTAAAAATGCTGCGCCAGCCAGGCACCAGTAGTTGGACTTACCGAATATTGAATCCAGCCGCCCATAGGTTTTCCGCTGATAGTAGTTACGCCCGGTACATTTAAACCGGCTGTTCCAAAACATTGTCTTGTCCATCGCTCATTTTCGGGCTTTACTTTCCACAACCAGTTGGTGAAGGAGGCCGTTAAATCAAGGTGGTTGCCGCTGTAGCCCGGCCAGTAACTTAACTCGGTATTTAAATCATGGTGCAGATCTCCTTTCCATGGCGGCAGGTTTCCATTATCTGCCGTCCAGATAGCCTGCAGCGAAATCGGTGGCGTATTACTGCGGGCCACGCAACCAAATTTATACATCTCCAGGTAATATTGTTTTGCCAGCAACGAATCCGGAACCATCACAGCAGAGCGGCTCCAGTAATCCTTCCACCAGGCAAGATGTGAAGCCATATCAACGCCTGTTGACGATGTGATATTTATTGCTGGCAGTGTTGCTTTTTTATTCCAGGTAATCGTCCATTGCCCAATTGTTTTGCCGGCAAATTTTGTCCACCGCACTAATACTTCGTAGTAGTTTCCTTTCCATGCAGGCTGATGATAGCGAATAAAATTTTTACCATTCTCCACTTTACCTTCAGCGTAACCAAGCCGTTCCAACCCCTGCCCCTCCACGCTATTACCGGTGGCGCCTTTTTTTGTTGTATGATACGATGGAATTTTTATTACAGGAACAATATCGCCGGTATAATTTTCTATGCTAAAATAACCCACCTGCTTAGTTGCCTGAATATAATTTTTAAACACTGCGCCCTGTTGAAATTGAATGGTACTTACTGCAGTTGCTATGTCGAGTTCGTTCCGGATAACTTTACCCAATTTATTCATATCAAATTCTAATGCGGCGCCCGGAATTTTTGAAGGTGCCGGATACTTTTCATAAGGTTCATCGCCCAGTTTTTGAACAGTATCCTACACTCCTTTTTTCACTTGTTCGGCTACCCATTTAAAGCGCAGTTTGTCAATGTCAGGCATCGGCCGGTCATCCCATAAATCAACCCTGTCAAGTGAAATTCTAACCTGCGACTCTTTCTGCCATATTAATGCGCCCAGCCAGCCATTGCCCAGCGGTATGGCTTCGTCCCAGCGTTTGGCGAGGGAGTCAAATACCAGGTTATACTGTTTTAACGGCTGTGCCGATACCGGTATTAAATATATAAAGCAGCAAATAACAGACAGGTATTTTTTCATTCCGGTTGCAATTGAGGAGTGTTAGAAGTGAAGTTACTTTCGGGCAGGCATCATGCTATATTTTCTTTCCATTTATAATTACCGTCGGCAAAAATTTCCTTCCCCCAAACGGGAAGCTCCAGCTTTATTCTTTCAACAGTTTCTTCGCAAGCTTCAAATGCAGTTCTCCTGTGCTTGGAAGAAGCAAAAACAAACAGGCAAATTTCTCCCGCATTCACCATACCAAGGCTGTGAAAAACATGCATGCAGGTTAACTCATATTTTGTAAAAATATCTTCCCTTATTTCATCCATTTTTATCAGCGCCATGGCTTCGTAGCTGGTGTATTCTATTGCCGTCACTTCTTTACTTTCAATGATGTCCTTTCGCACCTGCCCTAAAAAAATATTGTGCGCCCCAATAGTGGTTTTATGCCGGTGGTGCCCGATACTTTCTGCAATAAAAGCAGGTGAAATAGCTCCCTGCATAAAAATATTTTTAATTGCCATCTTTGTAACGCTTATCAGTTTATTGTAAAAAGATTGTTACACCAATGTACATTTTTCCATTGTATTGAACAATATTTAATCAGGAAAGGATTTTAAGCCGATAGTGAATTGAAAAAGTTGCTATTGCGGAAAATACAAAACCTCGTAAAACCAAAAAAGGCCCTTAACAGGCCTTTCTTTGGGGGTACACTTAACACTTAATTGAACGAAACAACTATTTAATGACTGGTAAAGTTGTATTTTTTAAAAGATAAAAAAAGTAGAAGTTGACTGATATTGGATTAGATGGTTTTTTTAACAAAGGATATTGAAAACTTTTTTTGGTTTTTGACTGGATATTAGGATAAGATTGATAAACTAATATCAATCAACTTCTATATCAAAGATGCATCAATTTTCTTTACCACAACATAGCAAGATTTCGCTTTTTTTTGCATAGGGTAATTTCTTTTTTATAGTATTTAAACTTTTTATTGAATAGCGATTTTACTATAACACCGTAGTACTATTACTACATACTGCTATGAAAGCTGCTGCTGTAGCCTATTTACATCGCAACAGCTACTACATAAAAAATAGAATACTTTTATGTATTCCATTTTTCAAAAAAACTACACAAAAAAATTATCAGTTAGCAGGAACCCTTTGGGTGGAGACAACCATGGCGGATTTGTTCCTTTGTCTCCATATTTTTTTATAGCGTCAGGGCCTTTTATCCAGTTCATGGATTTAAACAGTGCGGAATTTAAGCATCCAACGCAGTTTTATCGGAAACTTTTCCATTAATGACATACAGCACATTTGCGTAAATAATTTTAAGTAATGGCATTGGAATTTTCTGCACTAAAGCACTGCCCGAAGAATTTTTCATTTTTATTACACCATTCTTCCCTTTACCCATAAGCTTCAATCTGTATTCAGATTTTCACCGCATTACAGAAAAAAAATGCACAGCCGTTTATAATACGATTGTGCATTGTTAAGTGTTGTATATTTTGCGATGTGCAGGGCTACTCTTCTTCAGCGGCGGATTGATTAACGCTTGCCCTGGCTAGTTTGGATAAACTTTCATCCGCATCTTTTTCCTCGCTAAGCGTAGATTGCAGTATGTTAGCTATTTCATCGTAGCCAAGCGTTTTTGCCACTTGACTTAGCCCGCCGTAAGTGGCAATTTCATAATGTTCCACTTTTTGTGCAGCCAAAATCAATCCCACGTCTCTTGTTGCAGTACCTGCTTCCGTGTCCTCGATGATGCTTTCCCCTTCCTTTGTAATGCCTTCCATTGCCTCACATTTTTTTGCCTGAGGCTTTTTTTCAAGTAGTGAAAACACTTCTTCAAGTCTTTCCACGTG
>JANYFI010000039.1 GCA_025362765.1 Ferruginibacter sp.
TAATTTATAATTCATAACTCATAATTCATATTTCATATTTTTGAATTACATACTCCACCAGTAAGTAAACTTCAGCACCAGCGCACGGTTGCGGATAAAGAGCGGGGCCGTGTAATAGTTATCGGTGTATACAATATAAAAATCACTGGCTGGTTTGTAACGCCATTGCAGCCGGGTATTGATATTCACATTTTTTTGCTGGTTGTTGTATTGTACAAAGGCAGTCAGAAAAAAAGTGTTGGTCATGGTAACATCAATGCGCGGGCCTACCAGCCAAAAATTGGTAAGTCCCCAGGGTTTCGGCAAGTCGATGCGGTTGTAACTGGTGCTTAATGTAATGTTTACAAAAGGCTGAAACCGGTAACCTAATTCGGTAGTAAGCAGCAACCGGAAGCCATCGGCATAATACCCCCCATAGCTGGAAGTGAAGGCATAGGTAAATAACTTTTGCGGCATAGACGTGTAGGAAAGGCCCCATGCATTCCACCGGTGTTGGCTACCCTTTAATAGGGAATCTTTGCCGGTGTTGGTAGGGTCAAAAGGCGTAAGTAACTCTACGTAATCATGTATCGCCAGGGCGTCAAATACTGCCTGGTTGCGAAAACTTACTCTATAGTCGAAGGTGCTTTCATTATCTGTCTGGCGAAACTGGTTGTTGAAATAATAGGTAGAACTTAATATGGGACCGTGGCTCAACACGCTGCTGTTTTTTGGAAAAAAGTTGCGGCCAAACTGTGGGTTAAACTTAATGTAGTCGTTCCGCGGAACGTAGCCCACTTCTGCACTGAACGTTTTACTAACATATTCCTGCTGCCATCCTATCAGCCATTTTTTATTTAGGTATTGCAGGTTGGCCGCCTGCACAAAACCACCTTTGGGATTTCCTGAACTAAAAGATTTCAGCATCATAAATTTGCCGGTAAGATAATTATTGATGGAGGCCAGGTTGTATTCAACACCCAGGTTGCGGTTGTATAAAGAATAAGTTGGTTTGGTGCTGTCTTTTCCGGGATGGTAATTTACTGATTCTTTATTCACCAGCATAAAGCGGATATTAGATCTCGCAAATACGCGGCGTTGTAAAGCCAACACGCTAAAATTTTGTCCTGGCAAACCAGCCGCTGTATCACTTTTGGTCTTCATATCCATCACCCCAATACGCCAGTTTTTATCAATGCTGCCGCTAAGCCTTGCACCATAGTTTATTGGTATGCCCAAACCAATCCGTCGTGAAAAAAATGGCCGGATATTGGCGTAACCAAAATTGCCAAACAAGTCTGCATTCTCTAAAAAAAACTGTCTTTTCTCAGGAAAAAACAGTTCAAAACGACTTAGGTTAATTACCTGTTTATCTACTTCCACTTGCGAAAAATCAGGGTTGACTGTGAGGTCTAAATTAAGGGAAGAAGAAAGGGAAACTTTGGCATCCCCGCCAACGGCTTTACGGTAATCGTTGGGTGTTTTTGCAACATAATTTTTAGAAATACCACCCAGCACATAAGGAATGATGGAGACATTGGCACCAGCTTCCGGCGGCGCCTCGTCCCACACCAGCGTGCCCGTGTAAGCAAGCGACGCAGTAGGGAACTGCCTTGGAACAGGTGTCCAGCTTGATTTCTCCGCTTCCTTAAGATCAAGCCTGCTAAAGTTGATGCCCCATTGTGTAATACCTTTTTTGTACCGGATGGTTTTAAAGGGAATGGCAGCCTCAAAAATCCATTTATCTGGATAATTTTTTACAACTGATACCCACTTATTATCCCAGCTAAGATCGGCACTTCCGCCACTGTATAAACTGCCATCCCACTGGGCACCGGCGGCATTGGCGCCAAAAGTAAAGCCATTGGTGCGGTCGTCAAATGGATCCATGAAAAAAATGAAATTATCATTTTTTACAAAAGAAAAATCTCTTCTGAGTGACTGCACCATATAAGGTGCGTTCCTGGTGAGATAACAAATGGCGATGATGTAAATATTTTGTGCGTCATACGTCATGCGTACGCTGGTTTTTACTTTGGCATGGCTGGTATCCATTGGTAACACCATAAAAAAATTATCGGCAACGGACGCATCTTTCCATGCCTGTTCATCCAATATTCCATCTATTTTTATGGCAGAACTGGCCTTATGAATGTGCAACTGGTAGCCACTGTTTTTTTTCTGTCCGTAAATAAAAATGGAAAGCAAGCAAAAGGGAAGTAATAAAAGGTTTTTCAAAGTAGCAAAGTTTGGTTTTGTTGAAATGGTCCGCAAGATAAGTATTGTTGTGAAAACTGATGGCTGCCTGTGATGGCGACAGGGAAAATTTAAATGGTGCGTGAGCGATTATGCTGCCGGCATTAAAAGTCAATCGGCCTGATTTTAATCAGGCAGGGAGCATTTAAAATTGTCGCGTTGCTTGTGAGGCTGCGGGCGGGGATTGTTATCATTTTACTAAATGCTTTTAACTGGGAAACTAAAAACCTCACCGAAACAAGAGACTATGCCATCATTACTTCGCATCCAAAAGAAGTACGTGAAATTGTAATGTGTTTTGAAGCCGATTGGGACCGGACAGATTTTAATCCCGGCGAAGATATGGAGTAGTGGGAATGGCCGGTCGAGGATAGCAAAATTTATTGATGAAGCGTCCCATACATTGTTCGTGCAAAACGAACGGTTTCAGAACCTGGTAATTATTGAACGCCTGGTTCGTGCAGCCGAAAGGGGTGTGAAAGTGGATGTAATGGTAAGGCCACCGCACACATTCAAAAAAGATAAACTGGTTGAAGGGGTAGGAGAATTAAGAATTATGAATGATGTAGGGATAAAAATTCATAAATTGAAACACCTGAAGCTGCAGGGAAAAACGCTGCTGGCTGACGGATGCCGGGCTATTGTGAGGTCTATTAATCTGCGCCGGAAAGTTTTGATAATCGCCGGGAACTGGTAATAGAAGTATATGATGCAACGATATTGAAACGCCGGCATGAGATAGCGCATTTCGACTGGCACAACGCTCATCCGCTTGATCTGACCGATGAAGGATTATCTGAAAAACTGTTACTGAATCCTAAATATAAAAAGCATAATAAGCACCACAAATAAGCCATCTTTTTTTTATTTGGTGCGGCCGGTTTGTGAAATTCTGGTTGTAAATTTACCCTTCACGAAATAGACATCATGCCACAGGATTCCACAAAAATCAATAATAAAGCCGCCGCCCAAAATACATACGATGCCATCATTGTCGGGTCAGGTATTACCGGCGGCTGGGCTGCAAAAGAGCTGTGTGAAAAAGGGCTAAAAGTATTGTTGCTTGAAAGAGGAAGCAATGTAGAGCATCCGAATTATCCCACCGCAACCAAAGATCCCTGGGAATTTCCTCATCATTTGCATTTGTCTGAAGCAGATAAAAAAGAAAAATTTATTCAGGCCAGGCATTGGTCTTTTAAAGAAGATAATAAACATTTTTACATCAACGACCAGGAAAATAAATATGATGAAATAAAACGCTTTGACTGGATAAGGGGCGATATTGTTGGCGGGCGTTCCCTGCTTTGGTCAAGGGCATGTTACCGCTGGAGCGATCTTGATTTTGAAGCTAATTTAAAAGAAGGGATTGCGGTTGACTGGCCAATCCGATACAAAGACATTGCACCATGGTACGATTATGTGGAATCATTTATTGGGGTGAGTGCCAGTACAGAAAATATCCCGCAATTACCTGATGGCATTTTTCAACCACCGTTTGAAATGAATGCGGTAGAGAAATATTTTAAAACAAAAGTAGAAGCTGGTTTTGCTGACCGTAAAGTCATCATGGGCCGCACGGCCAATCTTACCAAACCTGTGCAGGGCAGGGGGCAATGCCAGGCAAGAGACCTGTGCCATCGTGGTTGTCCGTATGGTGCCTATTTTAGTACCAATGCCAGTACCATGCCGGCTGCCTATGCTACGGGTAATTTAACCGTAAGACCATATTCGCTCGTTAATAAAGTGTTGTATGATGAAAAAAAACAGCGGGCATCCGGCGTTGAAATTGTTGATACGCAAACCAACCAAACGCAGGAGTTTTATGCGAAGCTGATTTTTTTAAATGCCGCAACAGTCGCTACCGCTTTTATTTTATTGAACTCCACGTCGTCCAGGTTTCCGGATGGACTTGGCAACGGCAGCGGACAAGCAGGGCGTAACCTGATGGATCACCACAAGGGCTTTAGTGCAACGGCGAGTGTGGATGGTTTTGAAGATCAATATTATTATGGCAGACGGCCCACCAATATTTACATTCCCAGGTTTGTAAATATAAAAGAGAAAAATAACGCATTTTTACGAGGGTATAATTTTGGTGGCAGCGCCTACCGCAGCCAGGGGGTGGATGACTCGGGAATAGGTACTCATTTAAAAGACGCAATGAGTGAACCCGGCGGATGGCGCATAGGCTTATACACTTTTGGAGAATGCTTACCTTACGCCGATAACCGCGTTACATTAAACAACAATAAAAAAGACAAATGGGGCAGGCCGGTAATTGCCATTGATTGTGAATTTAAAGACAACGAAAAAGCCATGCATGCATCCATGGCCCCTGCCGCTAAAGAAATGCTGGAGATGGCGGGTTTTAAAGATATTCAAACGGGAGGTGATATTTCCTTCCCAGGCAATGCCAATCACGAAATGGGCACGGCCCGAATGGGAAGAGATGCTAAAACATCGATATTAAACGGTTTTAACCAAATGCATGAGGTGCCCAATGTATTCATCACCGATGGCTCCTGCATGACGTCCGGCAACTGCGTAAATCCTTCTCTTACTTATATGGCACTTACGGCAAGGGCCTGTGATTATGCGGTGAAAGAATTGAAGAAAATGAATATCTAGCATAGCAAAAAATTTATCACCAAGTGTACAAAAAAAATACGCAAACAACGCAACAGCAGTTGTATAAATCACAAGCGCCTTTGTTTTCTTTGCGTTCGTTGCCTGAAACAATATCAAACAGTAATAAAATTTAGTTATGCTGAAATTCAAACTTTTTTGTTTTACACTGATGGCTTTTGGTACTTTACCATTGCAAGCACAAATGAGTTCCGCTTCTATTGACTCATTGGTAGAAAAGACGCTTACCACATTCGATGTGCCCGGCATTGCGGTGGCAGTTG
>JANYFI010000040.1 GCA_025362765.1 Ferruginibacter sp.
GTTTGTGCTTTTTTCAGTTATTTTTTTAAATTCATGCCGCAGGTTGTAGCGCTTTTGTTTTTTGTTGCAGTTTTCGGTTGACAGGATGGCTTCCTGCTTTTTTTGCAAACAGCTTTTAAACTCATACCTGGCTTTGTAGTGTTTACTTTTATCGCAGTAGTTTTCGGTGGACAGTGTGGCTTCATTTGCAACCAACATTTTTTTGCGACAGCGAACAGTAACTTCTTTTTATGCAAAAAAGTTTTTTACTTTTTCAAACAGCATTCGTTTTTCAGTTCATTGCTGTATTTGTTTTATTTGTTACAGCTTTAGGCTTACCGCCTGCACCTTACATGGGGTTTGGCGTTAGGCTGGCAGGACGTTGTACTGCCCAGGCTGCGGTTTTTCAATTTGGCATTTGTTCGTGGCTGGACAAACATCGCTGAACATTTTTTGTTACCTTCAACTTTATTAATTTTATTGGGCTGCGGTTCCGGGGCTGGAGTGTGTCACGAGAAACAAGTGCCTTATGGATTGTTTCGTAATTGTATAAATGATGGCAGATGGCCTGCCGTACACGCCCTGCAGCGGGAGTGTACAAACCGCCCCAAGGTGCTTTGTTTAAAAGGCGAGGTATTGAGCGTTGGGGTTAAAAGGTGTCGTAAGGCATCAGGTAAGTGTAATGGAGTTGAATGAAAATGAACCACTGACGACATGTCGAAAGGAACTCAGTTGAGAGCCAAACTGTTGATTTTCTAGCATTGGCAGGATAAAGCTGTAGCGGGTGGCTGTTTACTGGCTGCGGGCTCTCCGGTATTGAGGTGGCAAGAACTTTACACAGGCATTTATACGAAACGTGAGAGACTGACTTATTAATGTGCGAAATGCAGCAACAAGAAGTAAGCAATTACTACCACGACTATATGAAGTAGTTAAGGTGAGTATTGTTGCCTAACCATGCCTAAGGTAAAGGAATGTAATAAGCAGTGTCGGATGTATCCATAGTAGCGATGAAGTTGCTGTAATGGCAAATGGAGCCAAGGGGTACAGTTATTGAGTTTTATTATTTGTAAACAACCACTAAAGTGGAATGATGAACGAAGAAAAGACAAAGTCATTTGCAGTAAGCCAACAGATGGTGTACGACAGCTATCTGAAAGTATGCGACAAGAAAGGCAGCGCAGGCATTGATAAGGAAACCATTGAAATGTTTAATGAAAACCTTGGCGGTAACCTGTATAAAGTCTGGAACCGCATGTCATCAGGCAGTTATTTTCCACCAGCCGTACGTACTGTATTAATTCCAAAGAAGCAAGGAGGTACCCGTCCGTTGGGTATCCCCACGGTAGGCGACCGTATTGCACAAGGTGTGGTAAAAGATTTTCTGGAACCAATCCTGGAACCATTGTTTCATGTTAGTTCATTCGGGTACAGGCCGGGCCGCAGCGCACATGATGCGCTGGCACAATGCCAGCACAATTGCATTCATCATTCATGGGTGGTAGATTTAGACATCAAAGGTTTCTTTGACAATATCAGTCACGAATGGATGATGAAAATGCTGAGTCATCATACACAGGAAAAGTGGGTGCTGCTCTACACAGAACGATGGTTAAAAGCCGGTATTGCACAAGCGGATGGAAGTATTGCTGCAAGGCAAAAAGGTACGCCTCAGGGAGGTGTTGCCAGTCCACTGTTTGCTAATCTGTACCTGCATCATGCTTTTGATATGTGGATGAGTAAGTACTTTCCCTCCAATCCGTTTGAACGGTATGCGGATGATATCATTGTGCATTGCGATAGTAAGGAAGACGCCGGACAACTACTATCTTCTATAAGGGAAAGGTTGGCAGGTTTTGACCTTGAATTGCATCCGGAGAAAACCAAACTGGTTTATTGCAAGAACTATCGGCGAAAGGAGCAACACGAGCATGCGAGCTTTAAGTTTCTGAGCTATAGTTTTCAGCCACGAGGCATGCGCAACCATCAACTCCAGAATAAATTTACCGTATTTAGTGCAGCCATTTGCTGTGAAGCAAAAACCTTTATCAGGAAAAGAATACGGGAAGTATTCAATCCAAGAAATACACAGGTATCACTGGAACGAATAGCCCAGCAGCTAAATCCTAAGATACGGGGCTGGCTGAACTACTACAGTAAGTTTAATCCGGGTGAAGCAAAGAATGTATTTGTATACATCAATGAATTGATACGCAGATGGATTGAAGAAAAGTATAAACTAAGGCGTAAGAAAATTGTACAAAATCAATATGAAATGTGTGTGCAAAGCAATACGTCCTTATTTGTTCATTGGCAGAAAGGAATTAAACGTTGACTGAATAGCAAGAGCCGTATGAAGGGAGACTTTCACGTACGGTTCTGTGAGCGGCTGAAGTTGAAATACTTTGGTCTACTCGACCATTAAAAATGTCCAGCCCAACGCCAAGCCCTGAACGTTGTGTACTATGCCTTTTGACCAATCTTCGTATTTCAACAGGCTTGACAATTTTTATTTTGAAATAACCAAAATTTGAAAAATTCACTTTTAGTATTTATAATCTGTTCTTTATTTATTTCATGTATTTATAAAGCAGGGAATAGACAACCAGATATAAACTTTGATTGGGAAGTAAATATTTCTCCATATTATGTAAAGGACTACATGAAAACTATTGATACATTCTATGCAAACAGAATGTTGATAACATCCGAAATAGTCAATTATTCAGAAAACTTCATACCTGTGACAGATAGCGTTTTGGGGTATAAGTATGTAATCGAATTCAATAATATGGACAGTATCAAATCCTTAGAATTAAATTATTTCGGATTGGCGAGTATATATGATTTTAAAAAAGGGCATTGGGTTAAAGACCGAGACAGTTTGAAAAATAACGAATTGGAAAAATTTAATGACTATTCGCTATTTGGAATAACTAATTATTTTAGTATTTTTGTCTAAAATAATTAGTTATGAACATATCAAATTTCTTTAGCCAATATTCTACAGAGGCAGAATGCAGGAGATTTTTTAAGAGTAGGAAAGAA
>JANYFI010000059.1 GCA_025362765.1 Ferruginibacter sp.
ATTCCGCGTTTTCAGTATTGGAACTTTCGGTAACAGTAAGTGCAGGAAGTAATACTTTTTTACCATCAATACTTTTCATTGGTAAGGCAGGTAAATCATTCAGGGTTTTTCTCCAGGCAATTCGTTGTTGCGGAGTTATGATGCCCTTCGGAAAATCAAGTAGCTGCGACAGTACATTTTGCAGGCCCGCAATTTCGGGCATTGGGTTGATGGCAGTTTGCCAGGTCTCCAGAGATTGTGATGGATCAAACAATATTTTTCCATCCGCTCCCCGTTTCCAGTGCTCATCATAAAATTGAATTATTTCGGTTGCAATAGGCAGCAATGTGTCGGTAAGAAAATGTTTATTATTTGTAAGCTGGTATTGCTCCAGCATCATGGCGGTAAGCTCTATGCCGCTCGACCAGTGCCGGCGTACGTAAGCATTGGTAACAAAACCTGTACTAATGCCCTCTCTATTAAAGCCATAGTCTCCATTTGAATAGGTTCCCCACGCATAAGATGTTTCGGAAAAAAAAGCGCCTTTGTGGCCATAATACAATGCCGTTCTTTTTTTAGCCAGCGGCAATGCTTTAAGATAGGTAGCATAAAAGGTAGATAGGATGTCAAAATCTCCAGCGAAGATGGCAGGCCAGTAAGTGAGCCGTATGTTTTGAAACCAATTGGCGGTTCCCCACCTGCGAAAATCTGCATCATGTTCACTGGGCAGGGTAAAAATGGAACCATTAAATTTTATCCAGTCTTTGCCCCGTCCGCCACAGGCTGTAAGATACCGTTGTAAATTATAGCTGCGGGTAATTATAGCGCCCGTGTCGGTAGCAGAATGAATACTTATATAACTGCGGTTCCAGAACTGGTTCCACCACTGCTGATGCTTACTGCGACACTGTTCAATAGTCAGTTTTTCAATAGCCGCTTTTTGTGTGTTCAATGCACTAAGCCATGCCGCAGGTGTTGTGGAAGTTTTGGTCAATACATTAACAGTGATGTTTTGAGTTAACGCAGGCTGTGCAGCAATAAGCGTTGTGTCGTTTTGTTGCTTTAATCCATTGCCATTAATAACAGCGCCAAATATATTGTTCAACAGGGGATCTGTTTGTGTTTTAGTAAGCTCCTCAAGCCCCTGCAACTTTAAAGTAAATGGCCAGCAGGAATGTTTATTGTGATGATACCAGGTGATGGCATTGTTTTGCAGGTCAAGAATACTGTCGGGATATTGAATGGTTGTTTTACCAGATTTACTTCCATCATAACCATCCTGATAAGGATCACTAAACGACAAGTCTTGTAAAGTATGTTCATCACGCCGCCAGTTTTGCAACTGAACAGTGGAAACGAATTTTTTATCACCTTTCATTTCTAACCTTATTACAGGATGATTGGCATCAACCCATAACTTTAGCTTAAATGCATTTTTATTGCTGCCTGTTTTTACTGTAATAGCAGATTGTTGTAGTTGTAACTGTTGTTCAAAAGCAGTACCGGATGTAAAAGGATTGGGAGAAATTTTAACCCTCACCAAACCGATTTTTAACAAGCGGTTATTATCATCATAAGCATCTGTTTTTGAAATATAGAACAGCAGGTCGCCATCTTTTTCTATCCACGTGCTAATACCAATATCGCCATTGCCGGTAGGTAAGGCATCATGAAAATCTTTGCCTGCACTGTTCCATATAATATTTGATTGTTCAAGTCCGGGAACTGAACTGGTGGAACGTATTGTATTTTTTTCATTACCCGAAAATGATTGAGCGTTTACCGGCGAGATATATTGTGACAGAAGAAATACATAACATGCGAAAGCGATAAAATTTTTCATGGATTTTTCTCTGGCTGACAGATTCCCTGTTTTTTTATACATACGTTATTAAAAAGTACAATCGTAAAGAATGAGAAATTCATAGAGTAGGGCAAGTTGATGCGCCAAGATACCGATTAATAATTAACCGGTACAACACGGTATTAAACCAGCAGCTACATGACCGATTCGGACTATATTGATCTCCTCCTCAATGGTCACATCAACCACCGCAATTATGTGAGTGATTTTTTCTACCGCCAATGCAAGGCGGCTGAAAAAAAAGACATTTCGCCGGTAGAATTTTTTGAACGCC
>JANYFI010000067.1 GCA_025362765.1 Ferruginibacter sp.
CTTAACGGCGGCCTCAGTGACGGTCTTGCAAAGGGAAATATTCTTTCCGCCACAACTGGTGGCCATAAAATTACCATCCGGATTACGAATGTAAACCTGGATACGGCCTGGGCGTCAGTCATCAGTGGAAATATTGGATTGGTGCAAATGGGTGATCCGTTTGCCGTCACCGATGCGTACACGGCTTCTTCACCATTGATAAAAGTGTACATCCCGGCAGAAAACCTTTCGCCTGTTGGGTTTCAAAATTTTGTACATCAAAATATTGTTCCGTTAGCCAGGCTTAAAAATTACTGGGATTATGAAAACTGGTACTATAATAAACTTTCCAGAAATATTTTTTTTAATGATCCGGTATTTAAACCGGCTACAGTAGCCCAGGCATATTTAAGCGGGAAATTTAAAGATAATTTCCTTGTGTTTCTGCCTATTCCGGCGTATATATCCAACCCCTTGATCAATTTGTTAAAGGCGAATCAGAATATTAAATTGGTGAAAACTGCCGGGGAAGCAGATGTTGAATTGTATCTCAATTATACCATTGCCAAGGAAGCTACTGATAAACCCGGGTATGTTTTCACCTGGCATAATTTCAGGGGAAGCGAGGTTAATCAGTATTCGCTGAAATTTAGTTCCCGCTTTGTAAAAATATCAGGTCTTGCGCTTAATTCTGCGGATATTAAAAAACTGGCAGCCGACCTGTTAGCTATGACCGTGATTGTTGCCCGGGAAAAATCCAGTCAATGGATGAATGATTATCCGGCGAGATGACCTGGCAGATAGCTGGTCTTTTGTAGCATCTAAAATAGCCAGCTTAGTTATTACACAGGGATACGTACCGCTTACAATTTTAGCAATGCGTCAATACTTTCCTACGAATAATTTTTTTAACAGCATTGCAGCATTATTGTGTTTGAATATATATGCGGGATCATGCCTCATCATAATTCTATCTGTTACAATGCAAGGAGAACTATTTACTTTTTAGCACTGATCCGAAACTGGAATTTACTGTGTTTATCCAGGTTGGAAATTTTCACTACTAGTCACAAAGGTGAGATAACCATAGTATCCTGTGTTAAGATGTAAACCGGAATCTGTGTACCTCGCCGGCAAGTTTGTGAGAAGGCGAACGCCCTGTAAGAAAAATTGGAAACAGCTCAAAGGGTATTTTTATAATTCGGTCACTAAATTCCGGAGTAACGTCATTATTTATTTAACAAATTTTAAATCAGGCTCTTTTAATTGAACTAATAAATTGCTTAACATTAATCAATATATTTATGTTTTATTAATCTGCGCTATTATTTATTTTTTATAAAAAAAATCCATAAAGAATGACACTGTCAAGAAGAAAATTTTTAGTAAAAAGTTCGCTGTCGCTGGCAGGAACGATGTTTTTATCCAACCAGCTTTTTGCCGCTGGAAATGCTGTTTCGCCCACTGTAGGGATTCAGTTATATTCTGTTCGCGACGATATGAAAATTGACCCGTTGGGTACACTGAAGCAACTGGCGGCGATGGGCTACAAGAACGTTGAGCACGCCAATTATGTTGATAGAAAATTCTACGGTTATTCTGCTGCGGAGTTTAAAAAAGTGTTGGATGATCTTGGTTTAAAAATGCCGAGTGGGCATACAGTCATGGATGGTACACATTGGGATGCAACAAAAAAAGACTTTTCAGACTCCTGGAAAGAAACGGTGGAGGATGCAGCTATTTGCGGACAGAAATATGTAATTAGTCCATGGCTGGATGACAGCCTTCGTAAAACCTACAGCGGCTTGCTCGGAATGTTGGACGTGTTTAATAAATCCGGCGAGTTGTGTAAAAAATCAGGAATGAAATTTGGCTACCACAACCACGATTTTGAATTTAAAGAATCCTTAAACGGAAAGAAGGTGTACGACATTATTCTGGCACATACAGATCCTAAATTGGTAATACAACAAATGGATATAGGTAATATGTACGGAGCTGGCGGAAGGGCGTTGGATATCTTGAAAAAACATCCGGGCCGTTTTGAAAGCATGCATGTAAAAGATGAAATAAAAATTACCGGAAAGGGTGAAATGGGCGGCGGTTATGAAAGTACAATACTGGGCAAAGGCATTCTTCCGGTAAAGCAAATTGTAGATCTTTTCAAAAAATCCGGTGGCACTACGGAGTTCATCATTGAACAGGAATCTTACCAGGGAAAGACGCCGCTTGAATCTTCCAAAGAAGATTTGAAGGTTATGAAGAGTTGGGGATACTCTTAACGGAGTTACAAAACACCATATATTATGGGCCCAGGCAATTGCCTGGGCCTTTTTGCATATAAAAAATAATTTTATTTACGTTGTAATTTCAGCAGGATAGTTTTTCCTTTTTTCAACTCCATCAGGTTGCCGGTTACCGTATATTTATCAACCTCATTTAAGGTATTTAAAAAAGTTGTTTCAAATGGTACATCAGGACAAGCGGCCAAGGTGGTAGATTGTGCAGTAAAATTTATTTTGCCGCTGCTAATGCTATACTTTCCATCAATATTATTGCATCCGCCAAAGCCACGATAATTTTTTTGAGCCGTTTCAAATATGAGGTGTGCATTTTTATTCAGGTTGCCATTCAGTTGCACCGGTACGCCTTTCAATTCTGTCAATATCCATTTGCCAATTGCCCAATTGTTATCAGGCGGCAATTTAGGGCTGCAGGAAAATAATAGTAAAGTGAGCGAAACAAGCATGACAGAAAGCTTCATAATTGATAGTTTTTTGTGTGTAAGTTAACAAAATAATAATGAAAAGCTGATTGGTAAGATTTCGGCAGATGGGTATTTTCAATCAACTACCTTTTAATATACCCGGTAAAATGGATTAAATAAAAAGGGATGCTGAATGAATTGATTGATATATTATTTCCTCAAATTGCTTTACCTTCCTTCCAGATGTTTTTTGTCCTTTGGCCATTATTTGGAAATTATGAGTTGTAAACGCAGTATATCGTACGTATATATCCATATCCAGGTACCCCGATAAACGGGCAAGATTCATTAAAAAATAGCTGTAAAAAATAACTGTTCAGCATTTCATCAATTGTTGGTTACAGTCATTGTGGAATCAAAAAATATTAAATCAAACTTTGAAGGAAGCCCGAAACAAAAATATACTGCTGGTGGTTACGGGTATTTGCTTTGCTGTTTTATGGTCGTCAGCATCCGTAGCAACCAAGATCGGCCTCCAGTTTGCGCAGCCTTTGGTGATAGCCGTAACACGTTTTTTTATAGCGGGTTGTATCATGCTTTTTATCGCTCATATTTTATTGAAAAAAAAACTACCTCAGCGGCAGCAATGGAAACAGCTGGCTATATATGGTTTTTTAAACATCACCGTGTACCTTGGTTTATTTGTATTGGCCATGCAAAAAGTATCCGCAGGCCTGGGTTCCTTGTCCATCGCAACCAACCCTGTTTTTATCAGTATCATCAGCGCCGTTTGGTTTAAAGAAAAAATAAGGCCGGTGGTTATCATAAGCCTGTTGCTTTGTTTTGCAGGCGTTCTAATAGCCGCTTACCCACTGTTGCAACATAGCTATGCTACGCCTGCAGGGTTACTGTTGCTAATTGTAAGTATGTTTTGTTATTCAGCCGGAGCTATTTATTTTTCAAAGAGTCAATGGAACAATTTACATATCCTCACCATCAATGGATGGCAAACTATTTTAGGAGGTGTTTTTTTGCTGCCATTTGCCGTTTATTTTTATAATGGCGAAAAAAATAATTTTAATGTAACAGTGTGGG